>JBBTUI010000078.1:0-3955 GCA_038063835.1 Patescibacteria group bacterium
ATAGGGGCGTAACCGCTTCTTTTGTTTTAGTTTCCCCTAAAAGATAAATAGCATTGGTACTAATGGTGTCATTGGGATGATTAATTAACGCGATAAATTTTGGTTTAGTAATGAGCGGAAGAGAATCAATCAGTTCTTTAATCGTTCTTAATTCTAACCCTTGGTTAGTTTTCATTTTTTGAGCGATGATGTATTCCAGCGCTTCCTCGCCTCTCTTTATTAGTTCGCACCGGGCCACCCTTACTCTTATTTTAGCTGAACCAACCTCCCACAAACTCGCTTCTTTAAAAATTTCTTCTACAGAAGATTCAAGCGCGAGGGGAGATTTTTCCATTATTGTGGTTGATTCGGTGGTTTGTCGAGCATTAACATCTAGGCCGATACCGATTGAACCTTGCCGCCAAATTTTATTATTGTCGGCCGAGCGCTTGGAAGGATAATAGTCATTGCCGTTGAGGTCTAAGAAAATGCCAATTCCGCCAAAATTACGCTTATAAGAAATATTGGCATCACCCTGGCCGTTTTGTTCGGTGGTGAGGTAGGTATCATCGCCGTCGCTATCAATAAATATACCAACTGAATTATTAAGACCGACCCCTTGTCCGCCGCTAACCTGGTAAGCGTCATTACCGGATTTATCAATTAAAACACCCACTGAATAATCATGCCCTGATCCTTGAGAGGGACCGAATCGAGAAAAATATTGATCATCCCCCTGTTCGTCTAAAAGATATCCGACAGAACAGTGAATGCCCGCGCCTTGCGCGTATTCAGTAGCGAGATAATGATCATTGCCATTCTCGTCAATTAATCCGCCTAAAGCATACCAATAGCTTGCGCCTTGCGCGAATACATCGGCATTATAGAAATCATTTCCTTCTTTATCAAACAAGATGCCAATGCCTCCGCCGCACAAACTGCGCCAACCAAACGCGAATCCTTGGCTAAAACTTTGATAGTCGTTTGGTAAAAGCGGCGCATGCTTTTTGACCCCGCCCGAATAATAATTATCATTGCCGCCTAAATCCATCAGTAAGCCGTAAGCCATCGGTCCGCCACATCCTTGGTTATAAGAAGTCGCGCGGTAAGTGTCATCGCCGTTTTTATCAATCAGGATACCGAGCCCAAAAATAGCCGATCCCTGTGATAAATCTTGGCCTTTGTATAGATCGTCGCCATCTTCATCAATCAAGACTCCCATACCGAATATGCCGCATCCCAGACTCAAGGAATTTTGGTGATAGATATCATTCCCCGAACAATCCCACAAGATACCAGAGCCAAAAATTCCAGCACCGGCATTAACTGATTGATTAGATCGATAAAGGTCGCCGCCGCTTAGGTCGATTACTATGCCGAAAGGATGATTTTGATTTAAGCTAGCCGCGAATTTGCCGCGATATTCGTCATCGCCCCCCAGATCAATAATTAAAGCGTATTCATCGTTATAATAATTCGTACCATAGCCTCCGACAGCCACCTTGCCCCACGAAGATTCTTTTTGATATAGAAAGTCGGATCTACATTCTTCCTCTGCGTTGATGGAGACAAGTTCTTTTTTGGCCATCTCCACCGCTAAGGCAATTATGAGTTGCGCTTTAAATAAACTTTGAAAGTCTATTTTTCGGCTGATGGTTAGTATAGAATCCAGTTGATTTTGTTCCAACTCAGTATTACTATTGGCGAATTTATTAAGATACGCCTTTTCATTTTGGTCTAGAGAGCAAAATGATTTTTTTAGGTAAACATTGCTTAATTCAAAGGCATTATCAATAATAACCAACGCCCTATCAACTGCGTGGTTGATTTCGGGCTTTGTCGCCAGCGAAAAAGGGTCTGAATTTTTCTGAGGCCGAGGATCACCGATATTCTGAAACAACTGTCGTTCAAGTTTGTCAATTTGTTGTTCATCGGAAATAAAACCCAATTCACGGATTTGCCATTGAATTAAACGGCTTAGCGACTGATGTCGATTAATGAGATTGGCTTTGGCAGAATCCATATAAACAGGCAGTTGTAGAGGACGATCCATTAGATTTAAGACTGTTTTTAATTGAAAGGGAATTTCGGGCTTGGCCATTTTTTTCTCAAAACCAAAGTCAATTTCTTTGAGAAAGAGGCTATCCTGCGCTTGCTTTAAGTATTTAATCTCTAAAGAATCCATGGTCGCGGCTTGGCTACTGAATAGCCAGCCACACAGAAAGATAATCAAAAATCCAAGCTTCTTCATTATTCACCCCCCTATTAAATTGTTAAAGAATTTTGTATTATTTTTATTTTAGTGGAAATTCAGCCTTTTGTCAATGGCCGCGTTCGTCTTTTATTGACAAATATTTTTTTTAAACTATCATTAAATTAGAATTAATTGATTAATTTAAATTTATGACTATTAAAAATCCTTCAGAACAGCCACAAATTACCCAGCCAGAAACAGAAAAAGTCGAACAACAAAAAACATTCGACCTCAAGTATTTTCAAGAAATTGTTAACAGTGGCAAATTAAGCCGCGACCAATATTTAGAAGCCGTTAATCAGGCTTTGGCGGCGGGCATTTTGATTGAAGACGAATCAGGCGAAGATCACGATCAGGAATTAAGGCAAAAGCGCGCCTCTTTTATATTTTTTATTGATCCTTGCGACACCAGAAGGCGTTATCTAATGTATAACAAGGAGAAACATACAAATTTTAGTTATAAAGTTTATAAAACCTTGGCTGGTCCGTTTATGACGGCTATGGTTGAGTTCGAAAAAATAAAAAAAGAAAAGGTGGTTAAACAACAAAAAGAATTTGAAGCAAGATTGGTCAAAAAACCATTAGGAGAAGGCGCTAAAGACTGGCAAGACCAATTAAAAGAAGTGCGGAAAAAGATGACAGAGGATCAAGAATTGGGTTCTCCGAAGATTTCCGATTCGGCCAATGAAGGCAAAAAATAATTTCCCGAACACAACAATTGAAAGACTCGCAATTTCAAACTACCCTGGCCTCGCCAATCCGCCAGTTGGCGGAGCGGCGGGTAAGTTTCAAGCTGTGTGTTAAAATTTATGATTTATTTTGAAGATAATAATTTTGAGAAAGAAGTTTTAAAATCGGATTCGCCGGTCTTAGTTGATTTTTACGCCGAATGGTGTCCGCCTTGCAAAATGTTAAGTCCAATTATTGAAGAATTAGCCGATGAATATAATGGTAAAATCAAGGTGGGCAAGTTAAATATTGACGAATCTGTTAATTGGGCGCGGAAATATGACGTGATGAGCGTGCCAACTCTGATTCTTTTTAAGGATGGCCAAGAAATTTTACGTCTGCCCGCTCTAAGAAGCAAGGAAGATATTAAGTCAGAGATTGAGTTCAAATTAAAGCATGATGCCAGAGGTAAATAAACAAAAAATATACGGCCTGGTTATAATTGGCGCTGGTCCAGCCGGACTAAGCGCTTCTATTTATGCTTCGCGTTATAAAATTGATCATTTAGTTATCGGCAAGATATTGGGCGGTATAGCCACCGAAGCTTATGAAATTAGAAATTATCCAGGCATAGAAAATATCACCGGCTTGGAATTGGCCAATAAAATGATTGCCCACGCCAAAAGTTCCGAAGTTTCTTTTTTGGAAGATGAAGTGTCGGCTATCGACAGAGAAGATGGCGGGATTTTTATTATCAAAACTAAAAAAGATAATCAAATTTTGACCCGCAAAATTATTTTAGCCATGGGTGCTTCGCGCGCTCAACTTAATGTTCAGGGAGAAAAAGAATTTTGGGGCAAGGGGGTTACTTATTGCGCTACCTGCGACGCTCCTTTATACCGCGATAAAGTTGTTGTGGTGGTGGGTGGCGGCGATTCGGCTTTTTCTTCAGCGGTTCTATTGGCAAATTACGCGCAAAAAATTTATTTAATTTACCGACGTGAAAATTTTCACGCTCAGAAGGCTTGGCAAAATCAGGTTGATGGTCTTAGT
>JBBTUI010000079.1:0-1117 GCA_038063835.1 Patescibacteria group bacterium
TTGACAAATTATGGTGTGGGGGTTTACTATCTGGTTCTATCATTAATAAAATAACCATTCTTTGCTTCCAGTTTATTCCTTCATATAACCGCACTTTTTAAGAAGCATCGAATTTCTACTACCTGGTATGTTAAAAGATATAGAACAATTAATTTCTTTAGCCAAACGCCGAGGTTTTATTTTTCCCGGGAGCGAGATTTATGGCGGTTTAGCCAATTCCTGGGATTACGGGCCCTTGGGCGTGGAACTAAAGAATAACATTAAACAAGCTTGGTGGCGTATGTTTGTGCAACAGCGCGGCGATATGGTTGGTATTGACGCGGCTTTGATTATGAATCCCAAAGTTTGGGAAGCGAGCGGTCATTTGAAAAATTTTACTGATCCGTTGGCGGAGGACAAGATTAGCGGAAAGCGTTACCGCGCGGATAGTTTAATTTATCTTGGTACTGCCATAGAAGATATGGAAAAAAGAAACGGCGAGTCGGTGCAAATTGACATGCCGAAAGTTTTTAAATTAGTCATAGATTATCTTAAGAGTTTGTTTAAAGAGGATATGGATGATATCAAAAATATAAAATCGCTTGATCAATTTTTGAAAGTGAAAAATTTAAAAATCTACTACATTCCAGAAGAGGAAAAAATTATAGCCGCGGAAGCGCCGAGAGCGTTTAATATGATGTTAAAAACACACCTCGGTCCAGTAGAAGATAGGGCGAGCGTGGTATATTTTCGTCCGGAAACCGCGCAAGCTATGTTCGTTGATTTTAAATTAGTTTTGAATGCCACTCGCCAGAGAATCCCTTTTGGTATTGCTCAAATCGGCAAAGCTTTTCGCAACGAAATTACGCCGGGAAATTATATTTTCCGCACGCGCGAATTTGAACAAATGGAAATAGAATATTTTATCAGTCCGTCGGTTGAGGGTGGCTGGGAGAAGCAATTTGATTATTGGCTGGAGCAAATGAAAAAATGGATGGAATTTTTAGGTTTAAAATCAGAGCATATTCATTTTCGCGAAATTCCTGACGGAGAACGCGCTCATTATTCCAAACGCACCATTGATATTGACTACGATTTTCCTTTCGGCACTAAAGAATTATACGGCATTGCCTACCGC
>JBBTUI010000080.1:0-1033 GCA_038063835.1 Patescibacteria group bacterium
TACCATTTTTGGGGAATTTATGGGTGTTCCCTATGTATCTCATCTTATGCACCCCGCCTAAATTTTAAATAACCGTTTTTAAATAAATTTTATAGCGTGTTTTGTAAATATCCCTTTGTTTCTAACAGAAATGCTATAATTAAAATTTGGGCGGGCAGGGAGGAAAACTTATGAAAATTTTTGACGAAAAGGTTATTTTTAGTAGTATTATTTAACATTATAACATTATAACATTTTAACACTGTCATTTTCCATTTCTTGCCCCGTTAGAGATTTAAAATTGAACGTAATAGTAGTTTATTGAAAGCCGTAAGGCGGCTTCGCCTTCGCACCATCTAAAAAAGTAGTCTTAATTGAATCTCTAACGGGGTGAAATTTTTACATTTTAAATTTTATTTATTATGGAAACTTTATTTAATCGCAATCAGGAATTAGAACATCCATTGGCCGATCGAATGAGGCCGAAAGATTTTAATGAATTTTTCGGTCAAGAAAAATTAGTAGGAGAAGGGCAAATTTTAAAAGAATTGATCAAGAAAGACCAAATTCCTTCTATGGTTTTTTGGGGGCCGCCCGGTTCGGGTAAAACTACTTTAGCGTATTTAATCGCCGAAAAAACCAAATCGCGTTTTATCAAATATTCAGCCGTTACCAATACCAGCGTGGAGGCGAAGAAAATTATGAACGAGGCAATTGACGAACAAAAAATATATGGCCGGCGCACGATTTTGTTTATTGACGAGATTCATCGTTTTAATAAAGCCCAGCAAGCGGTTTTTTTGCCGTTCGTGGAAAGCGGAGCGGTTATTCTAATCGGCGCCACTACCGAGAATCCTTCTTTAGAAATTATTTCGCCTCTTTTGTCGCGCATCAGCGTTTTCGCTTTAGAGGCACTGCCGCCGGAAGCCATTGGAAAGATAATTAAGCGCGCTTTAACCGACAAAAAAGACGGGTTGGGAAAATATAAAATAAAACGCGATTTGGTTTTTTCGGCGATTAAATACGCTAAAGTAGTTTTACCAGAACCGGGCGG
>JBBTUI010000081.1:0-5053 GCA_038063835.1 Patescibacteria group bacterium
GCTCGCTTTATTTTTGATATTGTCTTATTTGGCCGCCTCGCACAAGTCAATCGGCTTGGCTGTCGCGTTAGTTTTATGTTTCCCTGTTTTGTATTTGAACTATATTTTATATCTTGTTCTATTTGTCGTTTTGTTGGTTTTCGCGACCCTGTTTAAAATTTATTCGCGCTCCATTCGCAAGACGGAAAAATGGATAATAGTTATTGTTTCGTTCTTTTTGTTTTTAAATTTAATACTGCTTTTTCCGTTTTTAGACACCGTGAATAATTATTCGCGTTTTATTTTTGATAAACCTATTTACAATTTAACTAATTTGAAAAGTCAGCTAATAAATTTTGGGGAAGACCTGATTATTTCTTCGCCGATTTTTCCGCGCGCCGCCAACATGGAACAGGATAATTGGCTTTTTGCGCAAAACAATGAAACATTGAGCCGGAGCGTTCTTTTTAAAATTACCCGTTGGCCGTATTTTTTAACGCCCATTATTTTATTAATCGCTCTTATCGGCGTCGGATATGCCATAAAGTCCAGAAATAAATTTTTAGTTTTGGCATCGGTTTTTTTGCCGGCCTTGCTTTTGGGGCAATTTATCGGATCGTATTTTATGGAGGGCAATCATATTTTTACCAAGCGTTTAATACTGATAATTAGTTATTTATTTTTATTTCTTGTCGTTGCCGGGGCTGATTGGTTATTGATTGAAAAGAAAAAATATTTTTTTTCTAAAAAATCTTTAGCAGTGTGTTTATTTTTGATTTTTTCTTTTACCACTACCGCTGTTTACGCTTCCGGGCCGAAGATGCAAATGGTTTCCAAAGACGAACTTGAAGCCGCTGATTATTTATGGCAGAAGATTAAGCCGCGTACATCGCCAAGCGGCAATTATTGCGTGATCGCTAATACTTGGCCGCTTTTAGCCCTGGAAGCCGCCTCTTCAAAACATGTAGTTTCCGGCGGGTTTCCTGTTTATTTTGAATACAGTCAGCCGGAGCGAGTCCAAATTTTTAATAATATGAACAAAGCCCCCTCAATTAAATATCTAAAAAAGGCCCTAGAGCTTACCAAGGCTAAAGATTGTTATTTTATGACCGAAGAGCGCTGGATTGACGCGCGCTACCGGCACGATATTTTAAAAAGATTAAAAGAATTGCTAGGGGAGCCGGAACGACTTAATACGGTTTTGTTTTGGCATTACAGCGAAGATTCGCTTAAATAAGTTCTTTCAATAATAACGATTAAAAATATAAGGAGAAATAATATTAGAAACTTCTTTGGCTGTGATTGACTTTTCTTTTTGGATTTTTTTTCTGTCATTTTTCATTTTTTTCATTCCGGTGATGGCCGTCCAATAAGATTTTATAATTAATTTACCTTGCTTTCGCCAGATATTTATCATAATAACCGCCAGCTGACCGACGACAATATGGATAAAATATTTTACCCACAGCCAGTTCGGAAAATTTTTGTAAAGCGTCCACAGAATATTGCGATAAGTATAGAAAATGGCTGTTCGGCTCATAGTCGAAGTGGAGGCAGACCCCTTATGATAAACTAGAGGTTCGTTGACACAACCGCAGTCAAATCCTTTGAGCCTTGCGCGAAATCCCAAGTCCAGATCTTCCGCGTAAACGAAATAGCGGGAGTCTAAATAGTCATTGTTCATTTTAACGCTTTCTAATAATGAACGGGAATATAAGGCCATTGCGCCAGCCGGACAAAACACAGGTGAATTAAAATCTTTCTTATTATATGAAATACCGCCGCGAGTCAGTTCGAGACCGCAAGAGTCGGTTTGCTCCGGATGATCAAGCGACATTATTTTAAAAGCGATCATCTGTTTCGCGCCTGTTATAGCGGATAACCCTTTTTCAATAAATTCCGGCGAAACAACCGTATCGTTGTTCAATAAAAAAACATATTGAATGTCCGGCTCTGACAGAGCTTGTCTAATAGCGATATTATTCCCCTCGGCAAATCCGTAATTTTCTTTATTCTCTATTAATTTTAATTGATACTCGTTAAATTCGAGATTAACGAATTTTTTTATCTTTAAAAGATCGTTGGGCCTTGAATTGTTGTCTGCCAAAAATATTTTATAATTAGAAAAATGCGATTTTTTGAGCGACGACAAACAATTAACCGTATAGTCAGCGCCATTCCAATTTAGTATAATAATAGCAACTTTTGATTGATTCATATTTATGAAAGTTTTTGAAAAAATTTATCTTACATTGCTTATCTTGGCCACATTAAGCTATTTTGTTTTTTTGGGTTACCAAAATTTAGTGACGAGCGGAAGGTATTATTCGGTTAAAGACTTTTGTTCCAGCGATAATTTTATATCTGACCTTTATCCAGCTTCTCGGGCGGGCGGCGCGGAAATCGACGATCGCGGCAGGTGTTTTAATCGTTTGCTTAGCGAGCCGGATTATTTTAGTGTTCAGATTCCCAGAACTTTTGAATCGGGTGAAATTAAGATTTATTATAAAAATCAAGGCCAGAATCTTCTGCAGCTCGGCGTTATGAGAAATAAGACTGTGGCAACCGATTGGAATTTCACGCTTTATCCCGTTGAGAATAAAATTTTTGATTATTTGAATTGGGCGCGAATTTCAGAGGGAGATACTTCTTTGTGGCAAAAACAACCTTTTTATCATAGCATAAAAGAATTTTTAGCCAATCCGCCCATTAACAAAAGAATTGCCACTTATCATTATGATTTTCCCATTCCATTGTCGCCGAAGCCGCTTAAACTCGTTCCTTGGAATCCAAAAACGCCCCTTAATTATATTGATTATATTATTAGTGATTACCGACCCCCGGTTATAGAAGGGGATTTAAAGATGGCGACAATTAAATTTGATCTTACTCCGGAATCAATCAATAATCATTCTGTTGAATTTATGATTTCCGCTCCGGACTTTAATTCCGGACAAAGCGAAATAAAAATTTATAATTTAGAAATTGTTTTAGAGCGCGCCCAAACAAAACCCGATGAAGTTTGGCCTTTGATTAAAGATTATTTATTAAGAAAATTTAGAACATTATGGCCGTAAAAATTATTAAATTTATTCATATTTTATTCCGTGATTTATTTATTGTTGGCGGTTTGGTCTGGCTGATTTCTTGCGCCCTAGAAGATATCCATCCATTATTCGTCAGTTTATGGGTTGATTTAAGAACCTTTTTCTTTTTGGTTTTATTGGTTGGCCTGATTTCGTTGTTATTTTCTTTCGGCCGAAGAGAAGATTTTAATCATTAAGGCGATTCTTGGCGTTTGCGGTTTAAAATGATACAATACTAAATAGTTTTAACTTATAATTCAGAAAATATATGTTGTCTACAATTATTTTAAGCGGTGTTATTCTGGCGGGTTTTTTAATTTTATTTTATTTAATCAGCCAACGAATAAAGCAATCAGAAGAAAGACAAAAATCAGACCAATCTCTGATTCTATTAAATCAGAACATTCAAGGGATGCAGGGTCGTTTGGACAATACGACTAAAGCCATCAACGAACGCTTGGACAAGGCCGCGCAAGTTATTAGCGAGGTTACGCACGAATTGGGCGGCGTTAAAGAAATTGGGCACCAAATTCAAAGTTTTCAGGATTTTTTAAAATCTCCCAAATTGCGAGGCAATATCGGCGAGCAGGTTATGCAGGATCTTTTAGAACAATTTTTTGCCAAGAACCAATTTGTTTTGCAACATAAATTTAGAAGCGGGGAGGTCGTAGACGCTATTTTAAAAACCAGCGACGGTATTATTCCTATTGACGCCAAGTTTCCCTTAGAAAGTTTTCAGCGCTATTTATCTTCAAAAGACGAAATAGAGCAGGCCAGGCTTTTTAAAGAATGCGTTAAGGCGAGTAAAAAACAGATTGACGATATTAGTAAAAAATATATTTTACCAGAAGAGGGGACGGTTGATTTCGCCGTAATGTATATTCCTTCAGAGGTGATTTATTATGAGCTTATCAGCAAGTCTGATTTTGATTTTGATAATTACGCGAAACAGAAAAAAGTTTATTTTGTTTCGCCGAACACTTTTTATTATTTTCTTAAAATTATTATGGTCGGTATGAAGGGCCAGCAGCTTCAAGAAGAAGCAAAAAAGATTATCAGAATTTTACAGGCCGTTGAACAAGACACCCAAAAATTAGGCGATATTTTAGGTGTGGCTACCAGCCATATTGCTAACGCCAAAAACGCTTTAGATAAAGTTAATAACGAATATATCAAATTATCGGGCCATGTTGAACAAACAAAATTATTAAAGTAAAAGTAATAATTCTAATTTTTAATTTCTACTACCTGGGATGAAGAAATATGTAACTTTTTTTGAAACAATTGCCATACTCCTGGGAACCGTAGTGGGCGCCGGTATTTTCGGTTTGCCGTACGCGTTTGCCAAAATTGGTTATGTGGGGGGCATTGTTTATTTGATTTTTCTGGGGGTTATTGTTTTAGTGACCAATCTTTGTTTCGGCGAGATGGTTTTAAGAACTAATGAGGCTTTGGGCGTAAGTGGTTACGTCAAAAAATATTTAGGACAAAGAGCTTGGTGGATTATGAGTATTTCTTTGCTCCTCGGGCTTTATAGCGCCTTAACAGCTTATATTGTCGCTTTCAGTAAATTCGGATCTATTATATTGGCCCCCATTTTTGGCGATCATCATCTGGTTTACGCTATAATTTTTTGGGCTATTGGAAGTTTTTTGATTATGCGGGGATCTAAGGTCGTGGCTAAAGCTGAACTGGGAATGACTATGCTTTTAATTTTGATGACTTTGCTGGTTTTTATTTTCAGCCTTAATTATATTAATCCGGAAAACTACAAAGGATTTAATCTTGATAATCTTTTTTTTCCTTATGGCGTAGTTCTTTTTGCCCTGGGCGGTTTAACTGCTGTGCCAACGATGCGCAAAATTTTAGGCAATGACGCCAACCTAATGCGCTCGGCTTTGATTGTATGAGGCTTGATTATTCCTATATTGGTTTACGCGATTTTTACTTTTTCGGTGGTTGGAGTGAGTGGTCTCCATACCAGCGAA
>JBBTUI010000082.1:0-2498 GCA_038063835.1 Patescibacteria group bacterium
TCAACGGTTTTCTCTAAATTAATAATATTGATGGTATTTTTCGCGCTGTGGATAAAAGGCTGCATTTTGGGGTGCCTTTTGCTAACGCGGTGGCCCAAATGGGCTCCGGCCTTAAATAGTTCTAAAACTGTGAGAATTTGAGTCATAATAAAAATTTTTATTATATTTAATATTTAAATTTAGTGTATTTATTAAACTCGCTTCGCTCGTGAAATTGGGGCGCCCCGCCCGCCTTGAGTTCGCCGCTCGCATAGTAATGGCGAGCTACCAAACCCAACCCAAAGTATCAATCAAGACGGCTGTCTTAAAAAATCACTCAAGGCGAAGTCGGGCGTGGTCGGAGTCAAATCAAAAGAAGACTTTTGTTTGACATCCTCGCTACCAATTATAGAACATAATAATCCACTTGTCAAAAAAAATCAACATGGTAAACTAATTCTTACTTATGCCAGGTAGTGAAAATTCGATAGTGCTTTTTGCTTCAACCTACTACTTGGTCCCATTATTAATAAAATAATCATTTTCTTTGCTTCCAGCGCATTTCTTAATAATCGCACTTTAAGAAGCATCGAATTTCTACTACCCGGTATGAAAAAAGAGATACATCCAACTTATCATCCAGGAGCCAAAATTATTTGCGCTTGCGGAAATATTATTAACAGCGGTTCTACTGTCAATGAGATGCATGTGGAAATTTGCTCCAAATGCCATCCTTTTTATACCGGTAAACAGAAATTAATTGATACGGGCGGCCGAATTGAAAGATTCAAGAGGTTAATAGAAAAAAAATCAGAAAAGAAACTGGCAAAACCGAAAACGATAGCCGCAAAACCTATTACAAAAAAAGGTAAAAATAAAGGGCGCTAGCCCTTTGTTATCTGCACTCGCTCACCCGCCTAAATTTTTTAAAAAACTTTGGCGGGTTTCGCTCGTTTGATAATAAAAATAGCGATTCTGTTTATATTATGAATTTACCAAACTTGAAAAATCTTCGAGATAAATTAGTTAATCTGGAGCGCGAATTGCAATCACCGGAGATTTTGTCATCTTCAGAAAAATTAGTCGAGATATCTCGCGAATATAATAAAACCAAAGAATTTGTAGATTTAATAGAAAAGATAGAAAATATTAAACAAAAAATTGAAGAATTGGATATTCTGATAAAAACCGAAAAAGAACCAGAGTTCATAGAAATGGCAAAAAACGAGAAAGATTTTTTGTTCCAAGAAAAAAATAAAACGGAAGGTCAATTGAAAGATATTTTGTCTGGAAAAAATACCACCGAATCAAGAAATGTAATTATGGAAATTCGCGCTGGTACGGGCGGAGACGAAGCTTCTTTGTTCGCGGCTAATCTTTTTAGAATGTATAATCTTTTTGCCGAACATTATGGTTGGCGGACGGAAATTTTAAGCGCTAATCGCACGACTCTCTATGGCTTCAAAGAAGTTATTTTCAAAATTGAAGGGAAAAACGTTTATAAATATTTAAAATATGAAAGCGGAGTCCATCGTGTACAGCGCATCCCCGAAACAGAAAAAAATGGACGCATTCATACTTCTACGGCTACCGTAGCGGTTTTGCCGGAAGCAACTGATATTGATGTCAAAATTAAAAATGAAGATTTACAAATTGAAACCTTTCGAGCGGGCGGACATGGCGGACAAAATGTTCAAAAAGTGGAAACTGCCGTCAGAATAACCCACCTGCCCACCGGCTTAGTGGTTAGTTGCCAAGACGAAAGATCTCAATTTAAAAATAAAGAAAAAGCTTTTAAGATATTGCAGTCTAGACTTTTGGCTATGATGGAAGAAAAGAAACACAAAGAACGATCCGAAGAAAGGCGTTCGCAAATCGGTAGCGCTGAACGTTGCGAAAAAATTAGAACTTATAACTTCCCTCAAGACAGAATTACCGACCACCGCTTCAATCTTAATTGGCACAATATTAACGATTTTATGGATGGCAATATTCAAAACGCCATTGAGCAGTTACAGAAATTAGATGAAGATAAAAGAAGCGCTAATTTGGTCTAAAAAGCGACTAGAAAAGGAAAAATCAAAATCTCGGGCATTAGAGGCCGAGATTATTTTAGCTTATGTTCTTAAAAAAAATAAAGAATATTTATATACCTATCCCGAAAAAGAATTAAATAAAAAAGAGGCCGCAAAATTAAAAAAATTGATTCGAAGAAAATTGCGGGGCTGGCCCATCCCCTATTTAATCGCCGAGTGGGAATTTTTCGGTCTAAATTTTTTTGTTAATCCTAAAGTTTTAATTCCTCGAGCAGAAACAGAACTAATCGTTGAATATATTTTAGAAAATTATAAGCCAGTGGCGAAATTGCAAATTTTAGATATGGGAACAGGTTCCGGTTGTATTGCTGTTGCTTTAGGGAAACTTTTCCCTTATGCGAAAATTACAGCTGTTGATATTTCAGCCGAGGCCTTGAAAATCGCTAAATTAAACGCCAAAAATAATAAAGTAAAAAATATTAA
>JBBTUI010000083.1:0-3412 GCA_038063835.1 Patescibacteria group bacterium
ACAAAAAGCGTTATGACAATTATAGACACCATTCTTCTCCAAAAGTGTATTTTATCAATAAGCCTATTTCGACAAATCTCTAACGGGGTAAATCTATATCTATGAAGAAAAATAAAATCTTCGCCGGGAAAAAGATAATGATTATGGGTTTGGGCGTATTGGGCGGCGGGAGCGAGGCAACAAAATTTTTGGCGCGAGAAGCCGAAGAAATTTTGGTTACGGACTTGCGATCAAAGAAAGAATTGTCCAAACCCCTTGAATCTTTAAAAAGATTTAAAAATATTAAATATATTTTGGGTCGCCATCGCATTTCTGATTTTTCCGCCTTCGGCGGGAGAAAAGTAGATTTGATTGTTAAGAATCCGGCCGTGCCCAATAATTCGCCTTATTTAGAAATCGCCCGCCAGGCCAAAATTAAGATCACTAACGATTTGGCGATTTTTTTGAACAATTTTAAGGGCTTAACCATCGGAATTACCGGCACCAAAGGAAAAACCACCGCCACGCGCCTTGTCGGCGCTATCTTTAAGGCGGCTGGTAAAAAAAGTTTTATGGCCGGCAATGTGGGGATTTCTCCGTTGTATTATTTAGGTCGCCAACATACTCAAGCTATTTTAGAAATTTCGTCTTGGCAATTAGAAGGACTGGAAGATAAAAGCGTTAATATCGCCATTATCACCAATATTTTCCCGGATCACCTCGATCGTTATCGCAATTTCCGAGATTATATTAAAGCCAAATCTTTGATTCTTCTTAAACAAACTTCGGATGATGTCGCGATTTTAAATCGTGATAATAAAATCACGAGAAAACTGGGAGAATTAGCGCGCGGTAGGCGTTATTGGTTTAGTTCTTCTTATTTCAAAGAAGAAAATGGTTGTTTTGTAAAAAATAAATCTATTTTTTATCGTTATCTTGGGCAAGAAAAGAGAATTTTTGGTCTCAAGGATATTAAAATATTGGGTCAGCATAATTTGGAAAATGTTCTCGCCGCCGCGACTGTTTCTTTGGCAACCAGCATCAAAATTCAAGATATCAGAAGAGCGATTAAAAATTTTTCCGGCGTGCCAGATCGTTTTGAGTTAACCAGAATGTGGCGCGGTGTTAAATTCATTAATGATACGACCGCTACAACGCCCGAGGCTTCAATTAACGCGATTAAGGTTAGCCGCGAGTTGGCTTATAAAAATATTTTTTTAATCGCCGGCGGCGCGGACAAAAAATTAAATTATAATTCTTGGGCGTTGACGGTTAAAAAATATTCCGTCCGACCATTTTTATTAGAAGGAACGGCTACTTCTAAGATTCATCAATCTCTTGGCAAGAGAGGCATAAAAACGGTTATTTTCGATGACCTCAAAAAATGTTTTAACCAAATTATCGGTTTGGTTGCAAGGGGCGATGTTGTTCTTTTGTCCCCAGCCGCGGCTAGTTTTGGGATGTTCAAAAATGAATTTGATCGCGGTCGCCAGTTTACTCAATTAGTGAAATTGTTAAAATAGAATTTAGAATCAACTAATTTGCTAATCCATTACGAATTTACGAATTTTGATTTGTATATTTGGACAGATTTGTAAATTTGTTGATAAGTTTACTTTTTAACTTACATTTTGATTTTTGAATTTTGAATTAAATTTATGTTTAAATCAGAGCATCAACCGGATTATATTTTCATCGCTACCGCGATTATTATTTTATTTACGGGCTTGGTGGTTTTATCCTCGGCTTCTACGGTGGTTGGTTTTCAAAAGTTCGGCGACAGTTATTATTTTTTCAAACATCAATTGTTGGTCGGAGTCTTGCCTGGCTTGATCTTATTCTATTTAGCTGCGAAGTTAGATTACCAAATTTTAAAAAAAATCGCTTTGCCATTTTTTATAATTACTATTATTCTAAGTTTTTTAGTTTTTTTGCCGGTGATTGGTTTTTCGAGCGGTGGAGCCCATCGTTGGATTAGGGTGGGTGGTTTTATTTTTCAGCCCAGCGAATTATTAAAATTAGGTTTTTTATTATATTTAGCCAGCTGGCTTGACGCCAGGCCTAATCGAGTAAGGTCATGGCAAGAAGGTTTTTTGCCTTTTATTGTGGTTTTAGTCTTGGTTTCTCTGCCCATTATTTTGCAGCCGGACTTGGGAAGTTTGGTTGTTATTTTTGTTATTGCTTTATCTGTTTATTTTATGGCTGGCGCTAAAATTAGCCATTTTTTAGTTTTAATCAGCGCTGCTTTGATTATAGTTTTTTTGGCCACTTTGTTAGCGCCCTATCGTTTGGTTAGATTAACTACCTTTCTCCATCCAAGCTTAGATCCGCAAGGCATCGGTTATCACATTAAGCAGTCTTTAATCGCTGTCGGTTCCGGCGGATTTTTCGGGCTGGGGCTTGGGCATTCCCGCCAGAAATATCTTTATTTGCCGGAAGCTCATGGCGATTCTATTTTCGCGGTGATGGCCGAGGAGTTGGGATTTTTTATGATTTTAGCTTTCCTCGCGTTGGTTTTGCTTTTAGTTTATCGCTGTTTAAAAATCGCCGGAAAGGCGCCGGATCATTTCAGTAAAATTTTAGTTAGCGGCGTTATGGTTTGGTTTGTTTTTCAAATTTTTATCAATATTGGCGCGATGATTAATCTTTTTCCTTTGACCGGCATACCCTTTCCCCTTGTCAGTTCCGGAGGAACAGCGATGGTTGTTTTTTTGACCGCCTTGGGTATAGTGGTTAATATCTCAAAAAAGACGATGTAGACTAGAAAATAGAAAGTAGAAAGTAGAAAATAGAAGTCAAAATTAATATTTTTCAATTTTTAGTTTTTAATTTTCTCCGCCAGCCGGTGGACTCAATGATTCAATTCTTGAGTTTTAAGTTTTAAGGCTATGGTTTTGAGATTTGAGTTTTGATTTTTAAATTTTGAATTTAAAATATGAGCAATCCGCGTTTTAGGTCCAAATTGCCGATCATTTATTCGCCGGCCTTTACTTTGATTTTATTCTTTCTTTTTGCGATCCTCTTGATAGCTTTAGTTCAAGAAACCATTAAATTTGTTAGCGTTTCCCGTCAACTTTCTTCGGCCAGGCAGGAGATTAATAAATTGGAAGAAAAAAATCAGAGTATGACAAATGAATTAAGTTATTTGCAGGACGATTTTTCCCGCGAGAAAGAAGCGCGCGAAAAATTAAATATGCTCAAACCCGGCGAAAAGAAAATTATCATTGAAATGAATGGTAAAGATTTTGAAAATGGGCAAGGGCCCGTTTTATCAGCAGCGGAAAAAATTTTCGGACAAAAAATTATTCAATGGATAAAATCTCTATTTTAATAATTGATTATTAATTCATGTTGCTTGCGGCGCGAAAATTATTAAAAAATTTTTCCCAATTAAAATCATTTTTATTTTTGGCGATTTTATTGATCGCTGCGT
>JBBTUI010000084.1:0-4347 GCA_038063835.1 Patescibacteria group bacterium
GTTTGGGTGAAGCGCAAAAAATTAATGTGGAAACTATTTCTACCGGATGTTTGTCTTTAGATTTAGCCCTGGGTGGCGGAGTGCCGCGAGGCAGGGTTATTGAAATTTTCGGTCCCGAGGCTTCGGGCAAAACTACTTTAGCTTTGCACATCGTGTCCGAGGTTCAGAAAAAAGGCGGCACGGCGGCTTTTGTGGATGCGGAGCACGCCTTAGATCCGGAATATGCCAAGAAAATTGGCGTGAAAGTTGACGATCTGTTAATCTCTCAACCTGATAATGGCGAACAAGCTCTGGAAATAGTTGAAACCCTGGTTCGTTCTAATGGCGTTGACATAATTGTGGTTGATTCCGTGGCGGCTTTGACGCCCAGAGCGGAAATCGAAGGAGAGATGGGAGATCAGCACATGGGTCTTCAGGCTCGTTTAATGAGCCAGGCTTTAAGGAAGTTGACCGGTATCGTTGGTAAAACCAAAACGACGGTTATTTTTATCAATCAAATTCGTTTAAAGATCGGCGTTTTCTTCGGCAATCCGGAAACCACCACTGGCGGCATGGCCTTGAAATTTTATTCTTCGGTAAGAATTGAAGTTAGACGCGCTGAACAAATTAAAAAGGGCGATGAAGTGATGGGTAATATGGTTAAGGTTAAGATTGTTAAAAATAAGGTTGCTCCGCCGTTTAAGACCTGCACTTTTGATATTATGTACAATGAAGGCATCTCCGTGTC
Organism: Patescibacteria group bacterium; assembly: GCA_038063835.1. Taxonomy (GTDB): domain Bacteria; phylum Patescibacteriota; class Patescibacteriia; order UBA2591; family UBA4787; genus UBA4787. The sequence goes on from JBBTUI010000084.1 coordinate 728, forward strand.
CGGCGATCTTTTAGACGCGGGCGTTAATCGCGAGATTATAAAAAAATCTGGGAACACTTATACTTTCGGTGAGATTAAGCTTGGTGTCGGCCGGGACGCAGCTAAAGATTTTATTAAAGCCAATCCTAAAGTTCAAACAGAAATCAGAAAGGCCGTTTTAGAGAAAGTTAGTAAAGAGGCATAGCTTTTTTGATAAATTCTAAATTCGAAACCCTAAAGCCTAAACAAAATTCAATGACCCAAAATCTAAATAGCAGACAATACGACTTAGAAGAAAGATGTTTTCTTTTCGCCAAAAGGATTAATGATTATGTAAGAAAATTGCCGAAAGATACACCAAATATTGAGAATGGTAAGCAGTTAGTAAGAGCAGGAGGTTCGGTGGGCGCAAATTATATTGAGGCGAACGAGGCGATGAGTAAAAAAGATTTTAGAATGCGAGTAAAAATCTCCAAAAAAGAAGCAAAAGAAAGCAGATATTGGTTGATGCTAGCCGACCCGTTAAAAGAAAATCAAGAAGAAAAAGAAAAGTTAATCCAGGAAGTTACCGAGTTAATGAAAATATTTGGTTCAATCTTAGAAAAATCAAAATAAGGTTTGGAGAATTGAAATTTAAAATTTACGATTTGTTTAGAGTTTAGAAATTAGTATTTAGAATTTTATGAATATTTTAATCACCGGCGGCGCTGGTTTTGTGGGCCGCAATCTTTTGCGCGTGATGCGAGAAGCGGGCATTGATATGTCAAAATTGACGGTAATTGATAAAGTAGAAGCCAACAATCTTTGCCAAAAATACGGCGTCAAATTTATTCAGGACGATTTAGCCGAAAAGGGGGCATGGGAAGAAAGTCTTAAGGATCAGGATGTTTTAGTAATTTTACATGCTCAGATTTCTTCGCCCAATAGCGCTGATTTTTATCGCAACAACGTAGAGGCTACTATAAATGTGGTGAACGCCGCTAAAAAAAATGGCCATCCTAAAATTATTCATTTTAGCTCTGCGGCTGTGCTTTCTTCCAGACAAGACGATTATGCTAAAACAAAAAAGATTTCAGAAGAGATCGTTGAAAACAGTGGCTTGCCGTATGTTATCATTGGGCCTTCAATTATGTATGGACCGACCGACGATAAGAATATTGCCTGGCTAATGAATTTTATGAAGAAAATTCCTATTTTTCCGATTCCCGGCAACGGTAAATATCCCAGACAGCCTATGTATATTGATGATGTTTGTTTGATGGTAATCGGGCTAATTAAAAATTTTCCACAAAAGAATAAGACTTATAGTATCAACGGCAAAGAGCAAGTTTTTTTCAAAGATATAGTGAAGTCTGTGATTAAAGAAATGGGCGGTTTGCGCTTCGCTATTTATTTGCCAGTTCCTCTGTATCTTTTTTTAGTAAAAATTTATAATGTTTTATTTCATTCGCCTTTCACACCAGATCAAATTCAGTCCTTAATTAACGGCGATGTTTTTCCTGATTATCCGTGGTGGGATGAATTTAACATCAAAATAACGCCTTTTTCCGAAGGCATTAAAAAAACTATACAGTCTATAAATAAATAAAATTTGTTATTTTCAAAAACACTCTGTCTTTCGCCAGAGTGTTTTTTAATTCGTAAATTTGTAAAGATTTGTAAATTCGTTGATAATTCTACTTTCTATTTTCTTGAGCTATTGTTTCGCGTTCCACGCTCCACGCTCCTTAACTTCTACTTTCTATTTACTATTTTCTACCTCCTTGTTTCTTGATATATTCAGCCGATAAGGCGTAAAAAATTCCTATAAAAATCCCCAAAACGGCGCCAATAATAATAATTTGTAGCTTGTTGGGTTTATTAGATGGGCCAATTGGTAAGTTGGCAGGAATTTCTATGCGATTGGCGAAAGTTTGCGACATTAGTTCTTGTTGTTTTTTAATCAAAATTTCTTGGTATGATTTTTGTTCGTTTGTTTTACTTTCTAGAATATTGATTAAAGCGACGGTTATTCTGGCTTGTGCCACCGAATCAGTTTTTTCTTTTAGCGAGATTTGTTTTTCCAAGAGTCCAATTTCTTTTTCTAATTTATTGACAAGGTTTTTTAAATTATCTACTTCTAGTTGTTGATTTGACTGAGCATCTTGAAAAATGTTTTTATATCTTTCTAGGATGGCCGCACCTACAGTATTAGCAATTTTTTGAGCGTCATTCGGAGTGTTGCCAATGGCGTCAATTTCAAGTATATCTTTCTTCTCGGTGATGCTGAAACATTTTTTAATATTTCCTTCTGCCAATACAGGTATGTTTACCTGTTGATTCAACTTTTCTAGAACTGTTGGCTGGTCGAATATCGCTATAGTTGTTTGTGGGCTTTCAATAAATTGACCGGATTTGATAATCAGCGAACTTTGATAAACTTTTGGTAAAGAAAATCCGACGATCAGAGAAATTATTATCGCCAATATTACAATAGAAGAAATCGTTTTTTTTCTTTTCCACATAATACGAGCATAAGCGCCCAAATCAATTTCTAATTCTTCTTCGTATGACGAATTGTTTTGATTGTTCATGGATGATTATTATTTTGTTATCTAATTATTTTAATTAACTCTTAATAATATGTCAAGCTATTTTTATAGTTTTTATAATTTCTATTTTCTGTTTTAATCCTATTTTCTATTTACTATTTACTACTTTCTAGATTCCTGATCCGTAATTCTTAACTCTTAATTCAGTTTTTCCGCCCCTTGCTAATCACTGTATTATTGTTAAAATATGGTAGATTTGCTTTATCGTAATAGCTTCAAAAAGAATATAAATTTCATGAATAAATTCACAATTATTGGCACTGGTTTTATAATGCCCCGTCATGCGGAAGCGATCGATTTTGTTAAGGGAAAGATTTTAGAAATTATTAATACCTCCGAAGGTGAGACTATCCTTTTTTATAATTATATCTATGGTTGGTTTTTTGAGTTAGTTTTTGCGGAAAATAATGCTTTCTACGGCAAGCAAGTTTAGTGATAATTATTATTCAACATATTAATATGAAATATAAGTATTTAGTTACGGGTGGAGCTGGTTTTATCGGGTCTAATTTAGTAGAAAAGCTTTTGAAGGATGGACATTTCGTCCGTATCGTAGACAACCTGTCAACTGGTAATTTAAAAAACGTTCAAGAATTTTTAAGTAACCATAATTTAGAATTCATTAAGGGAGATATTTGTGATTTAGGATTGGTACGCCGAGTAGTTAAAAAAATTGATTATATTTTACATCTAGCGGCTATTCCTTCTGTGCCATATTCTATCAAACATCCCGACGAGACTAATAATGTAAATATTGTCGGCACGATGAATCTTTTGGTAGCTGCTCGAAAAGAAGGAATAAAAAAATTTGTTTATTCTTCTTCTTCGGCGGTTTATGGTAATAATAAAAATGGTCGAGTCTTGCCCACACAAGAGCATGACGCCATAGATCCTATTTCTCCGTATGCTTTACAAAAATTCGCTAGCGAGAGATATTGTCGTTTTTTTAGCGATTTTTATCATTTTCCAACCTTAGCGTTGAGGTATTTTAATGTTTTCGGTCCGAAGCAGAATCCGCGGTCTCAATATTCTGCCGCGATCCCTAGATTT
>JBBTUI010000085.1:0-1234 GCA_038063835.1 Patescibacteria group bacterium
CATTTTATAAAACGGAAGGGGGATTCGAACCCCCGGTGCCTTGCGGCACACGCGCTTTCTCCCGCACAAAGCGGAAAGGGGGGGATTCGAACCCCCGGTGGGTTTCCCCACACACGCTTTCCAAGCGTGCGCTTTAGACCACTCAGCCACCTTTCCGCTTTAAGCGGGATTGCATTTATACCTAAAATTTTACTAAATTTTAGATAAACTGGGAACAAGCGAGCGTTCCCTTATTTAATTAAATTTTACAATAAATCTAAAATATTATCAACTTCCCCACAACGAAAAAATATACTACGATAAATTAAGAAAGGAGGGAGTGAAAATGAAGATCATTTATAAAATCTTCGGGTGGATTTTTAGTATTCTCTTCTGGAGTATTGTAAACATAGTCATGGTTATTTATCCGCTTAAAGATTCGCGCAAAAAGAAAAAATAAAAGACGCCTTAACTAATGAAAGGCGTCTTTTTGATTAACATTGTATTTTTTATAATAAAAAACTCCTGATTTTATAAATCAGGAGTTAATGGCAATTAATGCCGTGAAGCAATTTTAATTGGAGACGATTAAGAAATTTGTGCGGCTCCCTCCAGCCGTCAAGAATTTCTACTAGATCGAAAACTGCTTTGAGTGGCTCAAGCAGGGCATTGAAAATAGCTCCGGTCGAAAAATTCCAGACAGGAACAAGCCGCACCGGCAATTGACCCCATTCATTAAGTCGCCAAAGCAAGCGGATGCGGAAAAGATGATACCACGAACTGACCAGAATAACTTCGTCGAATTGCTCTTGCCGATAGCGCAGGATTTTTAAGGCCCGCAGAGAAAACTGAATATTCTCCAGCGTTGACTGAGAATATTTTTCCACGAGAACGGTTTCGTACGGCGCGTCTGCCACCGCCGGTGGATACCAGTTGGTATAAAATTTCCTGGCCATTGCCACAGCCGATGAGCTACCGGAAAAGATTAGAATCGTGGACTCGGACGGCGGAATTTTCCAATCATCGCCGACGGCCGCCAAGAACCTTTCGCGGGTTTCGCCCACGCATTCAGCTTCGCAACCGAAAACAATCTTTAACTTCATTTATTTTCGTCCTTTTCTATCTTTTGTATTTTAATGAACTAATATTTTTTTACTTATTTACTTATTATGAATATAGCATAAAAATGACTTTTTGTCAATTGAAGAACTTGACAAAACGCGGATTTTTTGCTTTAATATTATATAAATAAGAA
>JBBTUI010000086.1:0-1561 GCA_038063835.1 Patescibacteria group bacterium
TACCATTTTTGGGGAATTTATGGGTGTTCCCTATGTATCTCATCTTATGCACCCCAGTTAGAAATTTAAATAAACATATTTATTATAGAAGACTAATAAGAGCCCTCCGCCAGCTGGTGGAGGCGGCTTCGCCTTAAATACGCAACAAAAAAGATGGTCTCGACCGAATCTCTAACAGGGTCAAGAGCGAAAAATTGGCTATTTTTCGGTTTGTCGTTTCCCGAAGCTCAAACCAAAAAAGAATATAGGAAAAGATTTGGGTCATGTTTTTTCAATCTTAAACAATCAACATCGCGTCACCGAACGAATATCCCAGTAGTAGAGCCTCGACAAGCTCGGCTCACTACGGGACTGCGCTTCGCTTGAAATCTTAACTCACATAATCATCATAGCATCGCCAAAAGAGTAAAAACGATATTTTTTTTGAATGGCTTTTTGATAGGCTTCCATTATAAAATCTTTATCGGCGAAGGCGCATACTAACATCAAAAGCGTTGTCTCTGGCAAGTGAAAATTGGTAATTAGGTCGTCTATAAAAAATTTTCCGCCTCGGGCGGAAAATTGATAACCCGGGTAAATAAAAATATCTACATCGCCGCTGAAAGGTCGGAGCTGGCCGTTTTCGTCAACGGCAAATTCCAAAACGCGCGTCGCGGTTGTACCCACAGCCACGATTCTTCGTCCATCGTTCTTGTATTGATTTAAACGCTTAGCGGTTTCTTCGTCTAAAATCGCGTATTCTTTGTGAATTTTGTGTTCTTCTATGTTTTCATCGCGCACCGGCTGAAACGTCCCCAAACCGACGTGCAAAGTTACGTATTCAAAAACAATTCCTTTATTTTTCAATTCAACCATTAAATTTTCCGTGAAATGAAAACCGGCGGTAGGCGCGGCCACCGACCCTTCAATCTTCGCGTAGATTGTCTGGTATTTTTTTAAATCGGATGATTTTTTTATATAAGGCGGGAGCGGCGCTTGGCCAAATTCGTTTATCGCCTGCCAAAATTCTTTTTCTTTTAAATTAAATTCCGCTTCCCATGTTTGATCGGATAATTTTTTAACAAGCGTTAAATAAAAATTTTTGTTAAAAATAATTTTGGAGTTATTTTTCAAGCGCCTCGCTTTTAAAATAATCTCCCAATTATTATTAGGTAATTCCCTTAAAATCAAAACTTCTGATTTTCCGCCGCTTTCTTTCTTGCCCACCAATTTAGCAGGGATAACCTTGGAATCATTAAGAACTAAAATGTCTCCTTTTAATAAAAATTTCGGCAAATCATAAAAATGCCGATGAATAATTTCTTTTGTCCGGCGATTTAAAACCATCAACCGCGAATGATCGCGAGGCGAAACTGGTTCCTGGGCGATTAATTCTTTGGGTAAATTATAACTAAATTCGGATAATTTCATCTTGAAAAAACTTGAAGCTTGGAGCGTGGAGCTTGATTCGTAAATTGGTAAAAGATTTGTAAATTCGTTGATAATTCTACTTTCTATTTTCTATTTTCTTTCTTCAGCCCCAAATCTTTCTTCACCATGCTCTCGGCTTGGCCGACAATTT
>JBBTUI010000087.1:0-10605 GCA_038063835.1 Patescibacteria group bacterium
TTTTCTAAAACCACCGACCAATTTCCTTGATTAAAGGCTCTGACTGCTCTTAAAAAATAATGATCTGCCAAATAAAATTTAACATTGTGTTGCCAATTAAACAACGACAGCAAAAAAACAACTATAATAATAACACAAATTTTTATACTTAACGGCAACGGAGCTTTAAATTCAAACTTCTTGCCTTCGTATTCTCTATTAAGAACGATAGCGCCGATAAGGGCCGCGAAAAGCCAAATATAAAAACCCGCGGAAACTACCGCGAAGCTGAACTGATGAGACAGCCAACAGCCGAACGAACCGATTAAAAGCGCCAAGGGCAAACAATTCTCCGAAGAAAAATATTTATCTAGATTGGTTTTTAAGTCTTTAAAAACCAATCTTAAAATATGAATTATTAAATAAACATAGATTATCAACCCCGATAGACCGCTGACCAATAAAAGATCTACAATCTCATTATGCGCCCGATCAACATAAGAATTAATGGTTTGGAAAATTGCTACCTTCGGTTCATAAAAATAAGGAAATACATAACGTTGAGTTTCCAGCCCATAGCCCAAAATTGGCCTTTCGGTAAAAAGCTTTAACCCCTTAGACCACCAAAATAAACGAGCCGATCCGCTTCCTTGATTAAAAAATATTGTTCCCACAATTCTGTCTTTCAAAAAAACTAGCGGCGAATAATCGCCCGTCGTAACGCCTTTATAAATCGAGGTTAAATTCGCCGGCTTAAAAAATAAATTCAAAATTAAGATAACCGCGATCGCCGATAATAATAATACTGAAATAATTATAAGACCATTTTTATGCTTTTTAACCCAAAAATAAATTATTAAGAAAAATAATACTTCGGCAACTAAACCCAACCATCCTCCGCGACTTAAAGTAAAAATTAAGCAAAATACAATAGCAATTGATAAACAAATTAAACCGACCCTGATAGCGTTTTTTTTAGAAAAAATTAGTGAAAAACCACCGCCCGGAAAGCCCAATAACAAATAACTGGCTAAAAAATTAGGTTGGCCGAAGGTAGAAAATATGCGACCGGTCATATAAACTTCTTCCTCCCACCGCTGAAAATCTAAACCGATAAATTGCAAAAAGCCATAAGCACAAACAATAGCGGCCGCCGTTATAATCGCCCATAAAATTCTTCTAATTTGTTTTTGATCCTTGATCGTAAAAATTACGATAACGAAAAAAACAAGATAATGAAGCCAGGTTATCAAGCCCATTTGCCTTTCTTTCAGCCCCCAAAAACTATGCCAGGGAGCTTGAGAAAAAATTGCGCTTAAACATAAAACCAAAATAAAAACAGCAAATGGCATTAAATAAATTAATGCCTTCTTTTTAATCTCTAGACCGAAAAATAAAATTTTAATTAAAAAAAATAATAAAACCGTTTCGGTTAGAAAGCTTACCAAGAAAAAATCATTGGTCGCCCAATTCTCAAAAACAAAAAAATTGGTCAAAATAAAAAAAATAGAAATTATCGGCATCAAAAATGCCAATAATAAAATATTTATTTCTATGATGCGATCAATTATTTTCTCTCCTCTTATGCTGAACATGCCATAAATCTTAGCAGAATTGGGATAAAAACAAAATGCGGCTCAAGAGCCGCATTTTATTATACGAAAATTGATTTTAAATTTTACAGACCAGCCGGAGTGGCCGTGTGAGTAGCCGCGGTTAACGAGCCAGTAGCCGCGCCTAAACAATATTGAATGGTATAAGTAGTATTTGAGGCGGAATTGTAATAATAACCAGAAGTCGGGCAACTACCATCATTAGTAGGCACAGGATTAGACGGAGTTCTGGCCATATAGACAGTACCAGAACAATTTGCCGTGAAACCAGCATTATCAATACAGTTTCCTGCCGTACCTGCTACTACACCCACCAGAGTATTGGCACCGGATGGATAACCATTGGCATCCGAATAATACATTTCAAGAGCGGTTTGTACCTGGCGAATATCGGCTACACGTCTGGCATCTCTCGCCTTTTGCCTTGCGCTATTTAAAGCGACAAGCGCGACAGCAGCCATTAAGCCGATAATAGCCACAACCACTAATAACTCAACCAAGGTAAAGCCTCGTTTACTCTTTTTGGTTTTCTTTATTTTCTTAGTTGTCTTCTTTTTTGTCATAGACTATGAGTAATAATTTACTTAATTTATTAAATAACCACATACGGCTATTTATTAAAATTATTATATCATAAATAAAAGAATGTGTGTATAGGGGGGGGGTTATCCACAGCCCCTCACATGCAAATTTAGCTTGTCTTTCTTAAAAATTGCGATTTAATAAATATAAATTAAAAATAAATACTTATTATAGGCGCTTAAATTAATGTGCGTATAAAAACGAAAGACAGTAATTTTTATAATTTCTATGTGGGGGGTTGAAATTTTATTATAATAATGCTAAAATATTAAAGATTTTTTTAATAAGTTATTTAATCTTTATATAATGGAAAAATATCAGCCCAACTTGATTGATGGGCTTAAAAAATTACCGGAAACTTCAGACCAAGAACCGTTCAAACGAAAAAATATTATTTTAAGCCCCGTAAAAAATATAATAAAAATTATCGCTGTTGTTTTAGTTATCGGCATATTTTTTTACACCAACACAATCTACTCCGGCAACGATCTTCTCCCTAATCTTGGCAAATTGTCTTTTTGGGAAGGCATGGTAAGGCTGGCCATTAAACATGACAAGCTGTTAAAAGGAGAGCTCTACAGCCGCTCCAATATTCTAATTCTGGGGATGGGCGGCGTGGAACACGAAGGGCCGTATTTAACTGACACTATTATTTTGGCCTCAATAAAGCCGCAAGAAAAACTTCTTAGTTTAATCTCTATACCCCGCGATCTTTACGCGCCTGTTCCCGATTACGGTTGGCAAAAAATTAACGCGGCCAATTCCCTCGGCGAAACTCGCGACCAAAACGGAGGAAAATTAACCAGCCAAGTTGTAGAAAATATTTTAGACCTGCCTGTTCATTATTGGATCACGGTTAATTTTTCCGCTTTTGAAGATTTGATTGATATGCTGGGCGGCGTGGAAATTAACGTTGAACGCGGCTTTACGGACACCCAGTTTCCCGGTCCTAATTATACCTACCGCGTAATCGGTTTTGAAAAAGGACTGCAATTGATGAGTGGCCGCCGCGCTCTCCAATTCGCCCGCTCTCGACATGGAAATAACAATGAAGGATCTGATTTTGCCCGCGCCAGACGCCAACAAAAAATTATTTCGGCTATTTATAAAAAAATAATGGAACAAGATATAGCTTCCCGCCCCCAAAAAATTCTGCAGCTTTATAATATTTTGAGCGATAAAATAAAAACTAATCTTGATTTTTCCGAATTAATCCGTTTGGCGAAAATCATCAATGATATAAACGAAGAAAAAATTATCAATTATGTTTATGACGCTTCGCCGAATGGAATTTTATACGCCGATACCAATAGCGCGGGCGCTTATATTTTGAAAACCAAAAGCGGTAGCTTTAAAGAAATGGCTGAAATCGCCAAAAACATCTTTGATCAGAAACCAAGCGCGAAAATCGGAGAAAAAAATAGCGAGTCAATTCCAAGCAATTCTTCAAACAATCAAGCAACAGCCATCCCGGGAGTAAACAACCTGCCTGAAATCAAAAATAATAACAACGAAAACACAATTGACTATGACAATCAAGTGGTTGTTCTTAATGGCACCGCAATCAACGGTTTAGCCGCCAGAACCAAAGCAAAATTAGAGGCCGCGGGCTTGGTTGTGCCGAAAATAGGCAATGCCCCTGTTAAAGCTTTCAAAAATTCGGTCGTTTATACTAAAAATACCTCCTCTTCTTCTCTGGAAAAAATAAAACAGGTCATAAGCAATGTTTCTGTCGAAACGGAGATTCCCGATTATTTAAAAAATTATTTTCCGAACAAGGTTAATCATCTTCTGATTATAGTTAAATAATTCTATTAATTTTCTATGTCCCAAAGTAATATAGATAAAAAACGCGGAAAACAATCCGCCAGCCGGCGGACGAAATCAAGCGAGATTAAGGTTTCGCTGATTGGACGCGTTAATGTGGGAAAATCAACGCTTTTTAATCGAATAATCGGCGAAGAGCGCGCTTTGGTTTCTAAGATTGCCGGCGCGACCCGCGATCGTAATTATGGCGAAACCGAATGGAATAACAAAAAATACACCCTGATTGACGCCGGCGGATTTTTTGATACCAAGATACCTCTCCCTGTCGGCGCGTCGCGGTTGCATGATCCTCAACGGGATCCCCAAGAAATTATTAACGAAGAAATCAAAAAAAACATTATCAAGGCTATTAAAGAATCTAATTTAGCGATTTTCATCACTGACGCGCGGGACGCGGCCAATCCCATTGACCGAGAAATCGCCAAATATATCAAACGAGAAAAAATTCCTTGTATTTTTGTTTTAAACAAAGTTGATTCTCCGCGCGATGTCAATATCATTTTTAACCAGGAATATTTAACTTATGGACTGGGCGCTCCCATGGCGATCTCGGCGGTCAGCGGTATGGGAGTTGGCGATCTGCTTGATAAAATAACCAAAAAGATTGGTCCGCAATCCGCCAGCTGGCGGAGAAAAAAGAAAAAAGAGGAAACAACGGCCCGCCCTTTTAAATTAGCCATTGTCGGCAAACCTAATGTCGGCAAATCAAGCCTGGTTAATTATTTATTAAAAGAAGAAAGGATGATTGTTTCTCCGATTCCCCATACCACGCGCGAACCGCAAGACAGCCTGCTTATTGATCCGCGAGGACCTATTCTTTTGATTGATACGGTCGGGATTAGAAAAAAATCAAAAATAAAATTGGAAATTGAAAGATTGGGCGTGAAAAGATCGTTGGCAACTATTGAACGATCCGATGTGGTTATACTCTTGGTAGACGCCAATGAACCCATTGGCCACCAAGAAAAAGCCTTAGCCGAATTTGCCGTCAGCAAAAATAAAGGGTTAATTATCGCAGTCAACAAAATTGACTTGCTTCAAGACAGCCTTGAATCTGTTATGAAAAAGAAAATGCTTTATTACCAAGTTATGCTCCCGATGGCCTGGTGGGCGCCGATTATCTTTATTTCCGTCAAAACAGGGAAGAATATTGACGCGCTGATGGATCTATCCTGGCAAATCAAAAAAAATCGAGAATATGAGTTTAACGAAGAAACATTGAAAGAAGCTATTGACCGAGTAGCCCAAAAAACGAACAACCAAAAACTAAAGGGATGCAAGTTGATCCAAACCGCCACCCACCCTCCCAAGTTAATTATCCAAATTCCCAAAAAAATGCTGGCGCGGAAATTAATTAACCCGGCTCAATTTAATATGATTGGAAAATATTTGCGCGAAAAGACGCAGCTTTGGGGAACACCGATTAATATCTACAGACGGGATACAACTAATTACTAATTACAAATTTTTATTACCTGGTATGAACTCTATCTTAATTATCGGCCTGGGCAATCCTGGCGAAAAATACAGAAACCATCGCCACAATATCGGACAAAGAATCGTCCAAGAATACGGCGAAAAATTTAGCCAAGAAAAATTTAACAATAATCCAAAATTATCGGCTTCCTTAAAAACCGTTAACCAAAATAGTCAGAAAATTATTTTAGCTCTGCCCCTAACTTTTATGAATAATTCCGGCGAAGCGGCCAAAAAAATAAAAAGTTTCTTTAAGATAAAAACGGAAAACATTATCATTGTCCGCGACGACATAGATTTGGAATTCGGCAAAATTAGAATTAAAAAAGACAGCTCTTCCGGCGGGCATCACGGCATTGATTCGATAATTGAAAACCTGAAAACAAAAAAGTTTACCCAAATAAAAATCGGCATTAAGTCTGAATATAAAATTCCCAAAGAAAAAATCCCCGACTTTGTAATAAGCGACTTTAACCGAAAAGAAAAAAAAGAATTGCCGCGGATTATTGAGTCTGCGATTAAAACGCTTGATCTAATTGCCCAAAGTCCAAGATAAACAATTTGGCCAATAAAGGGTATTAAACCCTATATTTGTTTCACTCGCTCGATAATAAAAAAGAGCTTACATCCTAAGCTCTTTCTATTTTCTATCTATAAATATATTATGGCGTTAAACGATTCATTAATCTTGGAAAAGGAATGGTTTCGCGGATATGATGAATACCGCAGATCCAGGCGGTTAATCTTTCCAGGCCATAACCAAAACCCGCATGCGGCACGCTGCCATAACGCCGCAAATCTAAATACCACTCGTAGGGCTCAATCGGCACATTGTATTCCTTAAAACGCTTTATCAAAATTTCATAATCATCTTCTCTCTGCGAACCGCCGATAATTTCGCCGTATCCCTCAGGCGCCAAAAGATCGTTGTTCATCGCAACTTTATCGTTTAAAGGATCTCTCTTCATATAAAACGGCTTAATGATAGCCGGATATTTTTCCACGAATACCGGTTTTTCATGCTGGCGCGAGATAATCGCCTCGTCATCGGCGCCGAAATCATCGCCCCACTTCATTTCACTCCCCTGCTTTTGCAAAATATCAACCGCTTCGGTATAAGTTATTTTATCAAACGGTGTGGCAATTTTTTCTAAAAGCTTAATATCTCGTTCTAAGATTTTTAATTCTTCTTGATTATCTTTAAGGACGCGCTTAACGATACTGGTAATTAAATTTTCCTGAATTGTCATATTATCTCTGTGATCAACAAAAGACATTTCCGCATCCATCATCCAAAACTCGGTTAAATGGCGCCTGGTTTTTGATTTTTCGGCGCGAAAAACCGGACCAAAATCAAAAACGCGATTGTGCGACATAATCGCCGCCTCAATATAAAGCTGGCCAGACTGGGTTAAATAAGCTTTATCTTTGTCAAAATAATTTATTTCAAATAATGTCGTAGTTCCCTCGCAAGCCGTGGGCGTGAGAATTGGCGCGTCAATTTTAATAAATCCTTCTTGGGAAAAATAATCATAAGTTTCACGAATTATAGTATAACGGATTCGCTGAATAGCCCATTGTTTGGGCGACCTTAGCCACAAATGACGATTATCCAATAAAAATTCCGGGCCATGATCTTTTTTGCCGATAGGATATTCTTCGGCGATATTTATTAATTCAATATTATTGACCTGTAATTCATAAACGCCTTTTTGCTTTGGGTGTTCGGTAACTTTTCCAGTTAAAACGACGGAACTTTCAATGGTGATTTTTTTCGCATTTTCCCAAATTTCTTCATCAACGCTATTTTTTGCTGCGATTGCCTGAATAAATCCATAACCGTCGCGGAACTGAAGAAAAATAATACTTCCGGATGATCGCAAATTATAAACCCAGCCGGAAAGACTGACTTCCTGTCCAATATAAGAGCCCAACTCTTTGATTCTCGTCTTTATCATAAGAAAATAAAGCTTAAAATGGGTCCGCAGGGAATCGATCCGCCGGTTGGCGGACAATAGCTTAAAAGTCCGCCAGCTGGCGGATTTACCAACTAAGCCAGGGACCCTTTCATTAATTAACTTTTTAATAAACTCTCTTCCTCTAAAACTTTTTAACTCCTTCTCTCTTAAAATAGCCTCTCGTTTGTTCTTCTATGTGGGTCCGCAGGGAATCGAACCCTGATCAATAGCTTAAAAGGCTACTGCTTTACCACTAAGCTACGGACCCTTTATGTTAATATCTATAAATACGGCTAAATATGGCTTAAAAGTCCGCCAGCTGGCGGATTTACCACTAAGCTACGGACCCGTGCATAAATTGTGACTAAATTGTTAACAATAATCAATCTTAATTGCTTGATTATTAAAGACTAACAATATAAAATTATAAAGTATTAAAAATTTTTGTAAACCCCCGTAAAATTTAAAATATGACCAAGCGCGATGATCAAAATTTAATTGAAAAATTGCCGCCGCAAAGCATTGAAGCGGAAGAAGCCCTTTTGGGCTCTCTTCTTATTGACAAGGATGCTATTTTTAAAATAATTGACCTCGTCAAAGATAGCGATTTCTATAAAGACGCGCATCGCCTCATCTTTGAAACAATGCTGGAAATTTTTAATCGCCAAAATCCTATTGATATTTTAAGTCTTTCCAGTCGCCTAGAAGAAAAAAAACAACTGGAAACCGTTGGCGGCAGAAGCTATTTAGTTTCTTTGACTAACAAAGTTCCGAGCGCGATTCATATTGACTCTTATGCTCAAATTGTTCAGCGCAAAGCTATCTTAAGAAGATTAATTCAGGCCGGCGGAGAAATTGTCAGAAACGCCTACGAAGAGAAAGATCCGGTAGAAAATATTTTAGATAGATCGGAACAAAAAATATTCTCCATTTCTCAAGTATTGGCCAAAAAGGATATAATAATTTTACAAGACAAATTATCCGAGGCAGTCGCGCGCATTGAAGAAAATCATCGCGAGGGCAGTGGCCTAAAAGGCGTTCCCACCGGCTTTAATGATTTAGACGGTGTTTTATCCGGCCTGCAAAAATCCGATTTAATTATTTTGGCTTCACGGCCTTCGGTTGGTAAAAGCTCTCTGGCTTTAGATATCGCCCGTAACGCGGCTATTAATCATAAAATCCCTGTGGCTATATTCTCCTTGGAAATGTCTCACGAACAAATTGTCGATCGCATGATTTCGGCCGAAGGCAATGTTAATCTATGGTCAATGCGCACCGGCCATCTTTCTAAAGAAGATGGCGGAGATTTCGCGCGCGTCAATCAAGCTATCAACAATCTTTCTAACGGCGCGCCGATTTTAATTGATGATTCGCCAATGTTAAGAGTTTTAGAAATCAGAGCCAAAGCCAGGCGACTGCAAGCTGAATATGGCTTGGGGCTTATTATTCTTGATTATCTTCAATTAATGGAAGGCGGTAACCAAGAAAACCGCGTTCAAGAGGTTTCTGAAATTTCCCGCGCCCTAAAAGCCACGGCCAAAGAATTAAATATCCCAATATTGGCATTATCTCAGCTTTCTCGTTTAGTAGAAGCAAGGATACCGGCTATTCCCAAACTCTCTGACCTAAGAGAATCTGGCTCCATTGAACAAGACGCTGACGTGGTTTTGTTTTTATACCGCAAAGCGGCTGATATGGGTATGAGAAATAAAATACTGGCGGAAGAAAAAAATATAGCCGAGGTGCATGTTGCCAAACACCGCCATGGACCGGCTGGCTTAGCGGTAAAATTATACTTTGATTCCAATATAGCTAGTTTTAAAAATTTAAGCAAAGAATATCTTGAAGTCCAGCTACCGACCGAAGAACCTTTTTAAACCCCTCACATGGAAATTATTGTCTTTCTTAAAAATTGCGATTTAATAAATATGGATTAAAATAAATATCTATAAATTATTCTATCGCAACATTCCAACATTCTGCAGAATATGAGAATGTTATATCTTTTGTCTAATGGGCGATTAAATTAATATGTATATAAAAACGAAAGACAGTAATTTTTATAATTTCCATGTGAGGGGTCAAATAGAAAAACCCGCTTTCGTTTTTTTGAAAGCGGGTTATTTGTTGTTATCCCAAGCGCAACAGGGACGGCCGTAGCTGGAAAGCGCTACCCGCGCGCCGGATCACTTTCTGACGCGCCAGCTTCCGCAACATGACCGCCACGTTCTTCTTGGAGAATACCTTGCCCACCTGCCGCATGGCCTTGAAAGCCTGATTGACCGTGAAGTTCCCGCCCTGGGACAGCGCCACGAAGTTCAGTAGATCGCCGGGCACGCCGAGCATCTCGGCGGTCACCGGCACCAGTTCCGGCTTCGGGTTAACCATAGCCCGATTCTTCTTGTCTTTGTAGACTGTGGCCCCGTAGACCGCGAACAGGAAGGCGGCCACGAAAGCCGCGAAGAAGATGATCAGGATGAAGTTGAACATTTTTGGGTCCTCCTAAAATTAAAGGTTTTTGGATATTTAATGAACTTCTTATATATTCAATAGTAGCATAAAATTGGACTTTTGTCAAGTGGAAAATTAAGAATTAAACAAACATTCTGACTGAATAACCAATTCAACGCATACTGATCGCCTCGTTAATCAATCAAACATATCATTTCGTTATAATCAATCAAACACGTAAACGCGGTGTCTCTACTTTCTTCACGGCCGTAGAAATAGTAGAGACAATCAAAAACAATCAATAAAAAATAAATAGGAATGGAAATTTTTATACAAAAAACTGTCCCGATTAATCGGGACAGTTTTTAATTATTATAAGCCCCGCTAAATAGCGGCTTTGCCACTCCTGCTTTGCAGGATTTAACGGGGTAAACCATACTTGTCGTCAGAATAGCGCTTGATGGTGGATATTTTTACCATTTTGCCCAATAATTTTTCTATGAGCTTCAAGTCTGTTTTAATAGACATTTCGCTCTTAACTTTTTGGTAAATCTCCGAAGCGCTTAACGGTTGAGGGCTCAATTTCAACAAGTCTATAATGCGGTTCCTAATAAAACCCTCAATCCTTTTGTCCCGCAAATAATCCGAACGAAAAGCCTGCCACATACCGACAATAAAGGCAATGGCAATACCGATGATGGCCATAATTGTGGTCGCGG
>JBBTUI010000088.1:0-3216 GCA_038063835.1 Patescibacteria group bacterium
AACCACGCCAAATCCTGACTTTCAAACACCTTTTATTAGCCAATACTTTGACGAAAAGTTGCTGGTCGCAATCAAAATTCTGGTCGGCAAAGGCAACGCAACGCCGGCCTCCGTTAATATTGATGTTAGTTTTGGAACAACGAAAGTCATCATACCAAAAGCTACTACTGCCACCATCACTAAAATAAAAATTGGATAAGTCATCGCTCCCTTAACCTTGCTTATCAAGTCATAATTTTTTTCTTGTTCATCGGCCAGATAAGTCAAGACTTCGTCTAATTTTCCGGATGTCTCGCCCGCCCTAATCATGTTAATATAGAAGGAACTAAAAATATTTTTATATTTATCAAGGGCTGAAGAAAGACGCGCGCCGCCGCGCACATTGTCTGTAATATTCAAAATAACATCTTTAAAAGAGTAATTGGTAGTTTGCTTGCTAATCACGTCTAAAGCGGAAACGAGAGGCAGTCCGGCGCCCACCATCACCGATAACTGCCTGGCGAATAAGACCATGTCCTTCTCTCTCACTCCTGTCCCTATCTTGATTTTTAAACTAAAAATACCGCCTCCCTTATTTTCTTCAAGTGAAAGAATAACTAAGCCCTTGTTTATTAAAAAATCAACTGCTCCTTGTTGGCTCAGGGCTTCTAATTTTCCTTCTACGGTTTCGCCGTCGAGTGTTTTGGCTTTGTATAAAAAACGCATGCAATTAGACTATAAAATTATAAATTACGAATTATCAACGAATTTACTCCGCCAGCTGGCGGAACAAATTTACGAATATCAGGTCAGACCTGATGAATGCTGATGAATACTACAATACTACAATGTTATAATGCTTCACGCTCCACGCTCCACGCTCCATGCTCCATGCTTCACGCTTCAGGATTTTAATCTTGAGCGGTACGCAAAACTTCTTCTAGGGTGATAATGCCCTGTACGGCCTTGATATAACCATCAGATACCAGATCAATCATTTGTTGGCGCGCGAATTCCTTTTTAATTTCCTCTCGATTGGAGCCTCGATGGATAATATTTGTCAATTGTTCCGTAACTTCCAATACTTCAAATATGGCGGTTCTGCCTTTATGGCCCTCTTTATTGCAATGGATGCAACCCTTGCCGCGATATAATTTGAATTTACCGGTGGCTTTGTCTCTATATTCGTCAATATTTAAGTTGGGTATTTTTTTAATGACTGTTTCTATGGTCTGTTGAACGGAATCGTCAACGGCTATTTCTTCTTTGCAATATTCGCAGATCTTCCTGACTAAACGCTGAGACAAAACTATATTAAGCGAAGAAGAAATAAGAAACGGTTCTATTTTCATATCAATTAAACGAGGAATCGCGCCGAAGGCGTCATTGGTATGAAGGGTTGACAAAACAATATGACCGGTCAAAGCGGCATGAATAGCCAGTCCAGCGGTTTCGTTGTCACGAATTTCGCCGATCATCATAACATTCGGGTCCTGACGCAACAAAGACCTTAAGCCAGACGCGAAACTATAACCTATATCTGGTTTAACCTGAGATTGATTAACTCCCTCCATATAATATTCAATTGGGTCTTCAAGGGTTACTATGTTGACATCTTGTTTATTCAAAATTTTTAGAACAGCATAAAGAGTCGTAGTTTTACCTGAACCGGTGGGACCGGTAACCAAAAACATCCCGTGAGGTTTCTGTAAATTTCTTTTTATGACGCGCGCTCCCCGACCCCAAAAACCCAAATCTTCAAGAGTATAAATCTTTTGCGCCGGATCAAGAATCCTCATAACGACTTTTTCTTTATCTAAAAGGGGAAGCGTGGAAATACGAAAATCTATCTTCCTGCCCATAATAATTAACCTGATGCGGCCATCCTGGGGAACGCGCGTTTCATCAAGTTTTAAATTGGCCATAACTTTAACGCGACTAATGATAGCCGAATGAAGATTGCCCGGCAATAATGCTCTGGTCCTCAAAGCGCCGTCGATTCTATAACGCACCCGCGTTTGTTCACCCAATGGTTCAATATGAATATCAGATGCTCTATTATCAACGCCGTATTTAAAAATTGAAGAAACCATTTTAGCTACTGGCGCGGAAGCCAAAGACGTAGCCCCTTCTTTTCCTACTTCAATCTGCGCGGTATCGTCGCCGATCGTAAGCAAGGGAGAGCCCTCTTCTCCGGACACAGCTTCTACTACCTCTTCTACGTCGGCGGCTAAGCCGCCATATTGCGATAAAATATTCTTAAGACCGGAAAAAGTAGTGGTAAAATATTTAACCTTTAAATTGCGCGGCTTGGTGATAAATTCTATTACTTCTTGGGCTTTGAAGTCGCCTGGATTAAGCATAGCCACCTTGATAACGCTGTCTTCTTTTCCAAAAACTACTATTTGGTATGTTTCTGCCAATTCCCGCGGCAATATCTTAAGCACTTCTT
Source organism: Patescibacteria group bacterium (assembly GCA_038063835.1). Lineage (GTDB taxonomy): Bacteria > Patescibacteriota > Patescibacteriia > UBA2591 > UBA4787 > UBA4787. Next base: position 2,432 of record JBBTUI010000088.1, read on the forward strand.
TATCAACAATTAAGCCATAAATTTCAGCGTACGGGAGAGAAAAAATATCGCTTTTAACTTTGGCGATTTCTTCTTCGCTCACCAAGCGATGTTCTTCCAATAAAAAATCGACCGGCAACGCCACTTTGGCTGCTTCTAATAAAAGATCGTCGTATCGTTCTCTGGTGATCGATCCTTTCTTCAGCAAAAGATTAGCGATTTTTTTATCCTGTTGGTTGATATTATCCATAAACGTGAAACTTATAGCTCGAAGCGCGAAGCATGGAGCGCGAAGCGTAAAGCGCGAAATATGAAGCTCTATGCTCCAAGCTCCAAGTTTTAAATAATTCGTAATTCATAATTCTACTTTCTACCTTCTACTTTCTTTATTATCAAGCGAGCGAGACCCGCCAAAGTTTTTTTGAAAAATTTAGGCGGGCGATCCGCCAGCTGGCGGAGAAGATATCAAAAGGTTTAATACCTTTTATTCCGGCGGTATAAACGGATTCGGTCTGCCTTTTACGTCGATCTTAATGGGCAACATAAAAATCGATAACGGCTGTTCCATGTCCCTAATTTTAGGATTTTCAATAATCGCCTGAATCTTATTAAGACTGGGCATCTGAACATCTAGATAACTTGGCTTTATTGGCTGTCCAAATTCTGATTCCTTAACATTAAATAATTTATTTTTTAACAAGGTTGTCAATAAAACGACGATTAACAACAATAATAAAGTAATCAAAACTATAATGATTATCATTTTTTGTTTGGTTTTTGCGCGAATTTGACTTTTACTGATCATA
>JBBTUI010000089.1:0-5008 GCA_038063835.1 Patescibacteria group bacterium
GCCTAGCATCCATCGTTTACAGCGTGGACTACAATGGTATCTAATCCTTTTTGCTCCCCACGCTTTCGTGCCTCAGTGTCAGAATCGTTCTAGCAAGCTGCCTTCGCTTTTGGTGTTCTTGTCGATATCAACGGATTTCACCCCTACACCGACAATTCCGCTTGCCTCTCCCGACCTCTAGTCTGCCAGTTTTGGATGCGGCCCCTATGTTGAGCACAGGGATTTAACATCCAACTTAACAAACCACCTACGCACACTTTACGCCCAATAAATCTGGATAACGCTTGCCGCCTTCGTCTTACCGCTGCTGCTGGCACGAAGTTAGCAGCGACTTATTCCTACAGTACACTCAAGATTGCTCCTGTAGAAAAGAACTTTACACCCCGAAGGGCTTCTTCGTTCACGCGGTGTCGCTCCCTCAGCCTTTCGGCCATTGGGGAATATCCTTGGCTGCTGCCTCCCGTAGGAGTCTGGGCCGTGTCTCAGTCCCAGTGGGCCCCTTAAGCCTCTCGGCCGGGGTACTCGTCATCGGCTTGGTAGGCCATTACCCTACCAACTACCATGATAAGCCATAAGCCCCTCAAAGAGCGCGCTTGCGCGCTTTACTCCGACGCTCTTGCGAAAATCGGAGACCATGGAGTATTAGGTCGCCTTTCGGCGAGTTATTCTCCACTCTTCGGTAGGTTACTAATGTGTTACTCTCCCGTTTGCCACTAGCGCTCGCGCTTCGCTATCGCTCACCACTCGCTAAAATTAAAATGTAAAAATCAAAGTTAAAAATTATTGTATCGCTTTGCGATGAATTATAGATAAATTCGCCGCAGGCGAATACCAAAATTTTACATTTTGATATTTTAATTTTTCATTTAGTTTGTGCTGAGCATAGTGAAGCGCAAGCGTTCGTTCGACTTGCATGCCTTAGACACACCGCCAGCGTTCATCCTGAACCAGGATCAAATTCTCTAAAAAAATTTGATACAAAAAAATAATATAGTAAGAGAAAATCTCTCACTATGTTGTTGGTTCACTCGGTCAAAGTGTAAATAAATTTACACTTCTCCCTCGCTGCCAACAATAAAAAACTCAAAATTTGCAACTACAAAAAATTTAAGAATTTTTGTAGTGGTTTAAACTAAAATAAATTTTTAAAGAACATTACTATTTCAATTGACAATTATCAACATAAATATAAATCTTTTTAAAGATTTGTCAATCCTTGTCACTCGAGTTGTGCACAAGATTAATCTTAATCCTATTTTACAACAAAATCTCTTTTCTTACAATAACCATTTTTAGGGCAACTTTTGTGTTTTTCTCGCCATTGTTTAATGTCCTCGTGGCGTCCCGAAAGTAAAACTTCGGGAACCTTGCATTTCTTTCCTTTTTTAGGAGAAAAAATTTCCGGACGGGTATATTGAGGATATTCTATCTTAGAACAATTTTTATCCTCAAACGATTCTTCGCTAAGCGATTCTTTTCTAATTGAACCCTTAATTAATCTGGTGGTCGCGTCAACCACAATCATAGCCGCCAATTCTCCGCCTGTTAATACGAAATTTCCGATGGATAAAGATTCATCAACAAAACATTCAACCCGTTCATCAATGCCCTCATAATGACCGCAAATCAAAATAATATGTTTCAAGTTTTTATAAGAACGGGCTATATTCTGATTAAAAATCTTTTTGGACGGGCGCAATAGAATGATTTTTCGTTTAGAATCTTTTTTAAAATTGCGCGTTAAATTTTTAAGAGCCAAATAAATCGGTTCAACCTTCATAATCATACCCGCGCCGCCGCCGTAAGGACGGTCATCAACGGTGCGATGACGATCAAAAGTATAATCGCGCAGATTATGAATATTAATTTTAACCAACTTCTTTTTCCGCGCTCGATTTATAATAGAGATAGAAAAATATTCTTTAAAAACTTCTGGGAAAATGGTTAAAATATCAAACTTGATCATGATAAAATTTAGAAAATAAACAGAAAGCAAAATCGCTCCCACGGAGCGATTTTGCCAACCTTTAATTATGTAAATAGCAAGGTTTAGAGCTTTAAATCTTCGTCAACAGGAGCAGATGGCCTCATTACTCTCCCACCTTCCGGTTCCTCTATTTTAAGATTAACACGGGCTTTATTCTTTAAGCCGACTAACCTTAAAAGAGTGCGAATAGCGCGGGCGGTTTGTCCCTCACGACCAATAATCTGTCCCATGTCTTCGGCATTAACCTTTAAGGTGAGTAAAACTCCCATCTCGTCAACGCTTCGCTCGACTTTAACATCCTTAGGATAATTAACAAGCGGGCTAACGAGATTCTCAAGAAACTCTTGATCTAAATTCTTAGCAGCCATATTCTTATTGTGCTTATTGTCCGATGCGCGCGAGCGTATCGGCATAATTTCTTAATTCGTCCGACCTTTCTTTGTTATTTTTAAAGACAAACTATTCCAAATAATTCTTAAGCAGCGGGCGCGGGCGCAACAGCAACCTCTTTCTTCTCCTGATCTTTTTTATGGCGGCGCATCACTTTAATTTTTTGTCCCTCGATAATACTGTGTTTAATCAAAAGATTATGAACGGTCGCACTCGGCTTAGCGCCACAATTAATCCAATGCAAAATTCGCTCTTTTTTAAAAGAAACTTCTTTAGAACGAGGATTATAAAAACCTAAATCTTCCAAAAAATCTCCCACCGTATCTTTGGCTTTTTCAGAAACAATAATCCTAAAAAATGGCTGATTCCTTTTTCCGCGCCTTGAAAATCTAATAGCTAACATAATGTTTATATATTAACACAAAATTTATTTGGGGTCAAGCTTCAAAAACCTTCTTTTCCCCACCTTGATAATTTTAGAAGATTCAATATTTACCACCGCTTGCCAATCTTTAATGATATCTTGGTTGACCTCAACGCCGCCTTGCTCAATTAATCTTCGCGCTTCTCCACGACTACTGGCCAGTTTATAATTGAAAATTATATCAACTAATTTATAACTGCCTCGATCAACTTTCTCGGTTTTTATGTCTTCGGGTATTAATCGTTCGCTAAAAATTTTATTAAATTTTTCTTTAGCTACAGTAGCCAATTTTTCTCCGTAGTAAATCTTAACAATTTCTTCGGCTAATTTAATTTTTAAATCTCGCGGATTAACGCCGCTTTTTAGGTCTTGTTCGAATTTTTTAATTTCTAGCTCCGGCAGACGAGTACATAAAATAAAACCGTTGACAATTAAATCGTCCGACCAGCTCATCACTTTGCCGAACATATCCTGGGACGAATCTGATAGAGCGATCATATTGCCTTCGCTCTTGCCCATTTTTTTACCGCTTGCATCGGTTAAAAGTTTAGTCGTGAGAACGAACTTTTCTTTGTTCTTTAGTTCTTTTATTAATGTCCGACCGGCCAACATATTAAAAGTCTGGTCATTGCCGCCGACTTCGCCATCAACATCCATCATCACCGAATCATATCCTTGCATTAAAGGATACATAAATTCGTGAATGTAAACTGGTTTATTCTGCTTTATCCGTTCCTGAAACATATCTCTTTCTAACATTTGTTGAACGGTAAAATGCGAAGCTAACTCCAAAACCTCGGCAAAATTCATTTTTGCCAACCATTTGCTGTTATATTTCAATTCCACGGGATTCTTGCCCTTGAAGTCTAAAATCGCGGAGGATTGTTTCTTGTATTCTTTGCAATTTTCCAATACTTGTTGGCGCGTAAGTTGTTTGCGCGTCGCGGTTTTATCCATAGGGTCGCCGACCATACCCGTAAAATCTCCGATCAACATAATCACTTTATGCCCCAATTCCTGGAACTGACGCAGTTTTAACATAGTGATACTGTGACCAATATGCAAGGTCGGGGCTGTTGGATCGTAGCCCGTATATAGAGTTAACCGTTTTCCTGAATACAAAAGTTTTTCTAAAAAATCGCGATTCGGGTAAATATTTTCCACGCCGCGCGTCAGTAATTCTTCGATTTTTTGCTTATCAATAATAATATTAGACATAATTGTCTTATTCTACAAAATAAGGGAAAAAGGTCAACAAAAATTCTGGGTGCCCAAAAAGGCACCCAGAATTAATAAACAATACTTAACTCGTTAATCATTAATCTTCAATCTTTTCTTGGACTTGTTCGTTGCCAAACTTTTTATCTATTAATTGCTGTAGATTGTCCAATTTCTGTCTAGTTTGCACATTAACCGTAGTCCTACTCTTAAAGGCATATTGCATGACCTGAAAAAGTTCATTTCTAATTTCATTAACCCCCTGACAAGCTCCGCGGTAATCTCCGTCTTTCACCGCTTCAATTATAGGATCAAGAACATCCTGCAACGAAGCCTTTATTTCAGCATCTTTGACTTTAGGCAAATTGGTATTAATGTCGCGGAAAGAATTGAGAACGCAATTAATGTCGCCCGGACCGTAGTCGCCATAAATACCCTGCAAAGTCTGCATCGCGTCTTCTACTTCGCCGCTATTAAATTGGGCTTTTGCGTCATTTATGGTGGTTCGCATACCAGCAACCGTATTTGTAATTGCCGCTATGTCCAATATGGCGATCTTCTGATATGTTTTGCTTTTCAATAATTTCTCTAGCCTCGTTAATTCTTTCTCAAACTGTTTAACCTGTTTCGGAAATTCAATCTTCATTCTTATGGAATTAATATCGTCCCAATATCTGGCATCGTAAAATTCCTGTAAAACATCGCGCTGGGTCGTGTCTTGCGGCGGGTTATTAATATCCTGTTTGAATTTATCCAATGTGCTGGAAAGTTCGTTTAACTTGCTTACCTCGTCAGTCAAATTAGTCAATTTTTTGGCCTGCGTAGTAAGCGTTTTGATCTGTTTCTTCAAATCGGATACTTGTTTCAAAACATTTTTAATTTCCCGCGGGTCAATAAAACTGTTCCTGACCTCATTGATGGTATCCCAAACACGGGCATCGTAAAATTCCTGTAAAACATCGCGCTGGGTCGTGTCTTGCGGCGGGTTA
>JBBTUI010000090.1:0-1848 GCA_038063835.1 Patescibacteria group bacterium
TAGGCTCTTTTGATGAACAAAATTCTCTTGAGAATGGCCAAAACAAAAAACAAGATAATATTTTCGGTTATATCGGCCCAAACAGCTATCCGCCCATCCCTCCAAAATACGTAAATTTAATCATTAAACCTTTGATTTTTATATTTTCTTTCATTGTTCTGATGGGTTTATCTCTATTAATATTAAAAAATTTTAGGAAAAAGAAACCCCATTAGAGATTCCGCCAAATTTATATTTTTTAGGGAACATCTCGAGCGAAGTCGCCTTACGGCTCTTGTCAATCTCTTGAGCATGCTTAATTTTAAATCTCTAACGGGGTAAATAATTTAACCACCATGATTGATTCGCACGTTCATCTTAATTTTCCGGCCTTCCAAAAAGATTTAACGGAAGTTTTAGAGCGCGCCAAACAAAATGGCATCGATTTTATAATTAATGTCGGCGCGGATTATAAAAGCAGCCAAATAGCCGTTAGAATGGCTCAAGATTATGAATGTTTATTCGCGACAATCGGTTTTCATCCGGAGTCTTTGAGCGAAGGAAAATTTGACGCAGTTTTATTAGAAAGTTTGATCAAACAGCCCAAGGTAGTGGCAGTGGGCGAGTGCGGTTTAGATTATTTTAGAATTAAACCAGATGATTTTGCCGCGCAAAAATTACAGCAAGAGATTTTTATAACTCAAATTGAATCAGCAAAAAAGTTTAATCTGCCGTTGATTCTCCATTGCCGTTCCGGTCAAAAAGATCCGGAATTGTCTTATCAACAAATGCTGGAAATTCTTAAAAAAGAAAAAGCTGACAGGGGCGTGCTTCATTGTTTCTCAGGAGACTGGCGATTGGCGAAAGAATTTATTGAGTCGGGTTTTTATATCGGCTTAACCGGCATTATTACTTTTCCTAATTATCGCCACGTTGATTTATTAAAAAATATTCCACTAGATAATGTATTAATTGAAACTGATTGTCCGTTTTTAGCGCCGCAGCCGGTTAGGGGACAAAGAAACGAGCCGGCTTTCGTAAAATATGTAGCCGAACATTTAGCGAATATTAAAAACATAAACCTAGAAGAAGTTGATAGGACAACAACGCAAAATACTAAAAAATTATTTAATATCGAGAATTAAAATTTAAAAATTTCTGTTGTTTGATATTTGGAAATGAAAAAGGAGCGAATTAATTCGCTCCTTTTGTCTTGTCCGCCAGTTTACCCCGTAGCGACGCGCAGCGTCTGCTATTCGGGGCTGGCGGATTAGAGGGGTTTTTCGTCGTCGTTGATCACGGCTCGGATTGCGATGGGGAGAATTTTCTCGAACTCCACGGGCTGCTCTTTAATCAACTTCACCCAGATCATTTTCTCCAGGCGCGAGATTTGCGAACATCCGCCGCATCCTCCGCATCCGGGTCGGCGCGTTTCTTTTGCCGCGCCGTAGGTAAACTCGTTGTTGGTGCCCTTGGCCTTATTGAAAGCTTTTTTAAGCTCTTTCATGACGGCTTTCAGGTTGGCCTTGGCGATGACTATCACCAGAGAACCCGTCTGTTCGTTGATCGTTTTGATCTTGCCGGTCGCGATTGCCGCACCGGTATCGTGGTTGAATATTTCGCAGCCGAATTTCTTTGGAGAGTTGCCGCATCCACCGCACATAACCTTTCCTCCTTTTTGTTTATTTGTAATGTTCGATTCCAAATAGCATCCACCGCACATAACCTTTCCTCCTTTTGTTGATTTGTAAGGTTGAATATTTCAAAGAATATTGAGTATATATAACATACTTTCCTTGCTCGTGAAATTTTTTCGTTCGGAGTCAAACCAAAAGAAGACTTTTATTTGACCATTTCGCTCATAAATTA
>JBBTUI010000091.1:0-4435 GCA_038063835.1 Patescibacteria group bacterium
CTCGGGATGAATAAAGATTTAATCACCAGTTTAGATATCGGATCCGGCGCTATTCGTATTGCCGTCGGCCGAATTCAAGAAGACAAGGGATTGCAAATCATCGGCTTGTCCGAGGGGCGCTCAGAGGGCTTGGCTAAAGGCATTATTACCGATATTGAAGATACGGTTTCCAGTATTTCCAGTTGTTGGGAGCAGGCGGAGAAAAGCGCGGGGACAATCCTTAGTCATGCTTTTGTCGGTATTTCCGGCACCCATATTATTTCCCAAGAAAGTAAAGGAGTGATCGCCATTTCCCGGGCGGACGGAGAAATAAAACAAGCCGACGTCGATCGTGTTTTAGAGGGCGCCCAGACGGTGGCTACGCCGCCTAATTACGAAATTCTGCATGTTATCCCTCGTTCTTTTACGGTTGATAACCAGCCTGACATTAAAGATCCGATCGGTATGACGGGCGTACGCTTAGAAGTGGACGCGCAAATTATCTTGGGGCTGGGCAGCCAAATAAAAAATTTAAGAAAATGCTTGCACCGAATCGGCATTATTGAAGATGAATTAGTTTTTACTCCATTAGCCGCCGCCGAAGCGGTTTTGAATAAAAGACAAAAAGAATTGGGCGTGGTTGTTGTCAATATTGGCAGCACTACCACTTGTTTAACGGTATTTGAAGAGGGTGATATTTTAACGGCTAAAGTTTTACCGATCGGTTCGCGCCATATTACTTCAGATATTGCCATCGGCTTAAGAATACCGCTTGATTTAGCCGAAGCGGTCAAATTAAATTATGGCGCCGCGATTCTTAAGCCAAATTATAGAAATGAAATTATTAATCTTAAAGAGCTGGACAATTCAGAAGAAGGAACGGTTTCTAAAAAAGACTTAATAGAAATTATTGAAGCGCGTTGTGAAGAAATTTTTAAATTGATTGATAAAGAATTAGCGGCCATTGACCGAAGCGCCAAACTTCCGGCCGGGGTGGTTTTAACCGGCAGCGGCGCCAAACTGGCTGGATTGACGGAATTGGCCAAAAAGGTATTTCGATTGCCGTCTTCTTTGGGCATACCTAGCGGCTTCACTAGTATTTTACAAAAAACTTATGACCCCAGTTTCGCGACATCAATCGGTTTGCTTTTATGGGGCAGCGGCGTAAGGCCATTGATTAAAAGAGGAATTAATGAAATTAAAATAGGCGGTTTTTTTGAGAAGGTTTTTAAAAGATTTATTCCGTAGGCTATGCCAGGTAGTGAAAATTCGATTAGTCCCCGTCTTTTTTCTATAAAATATCAAATTATTATTTTCGTCTGGCGTGAACAAAGATATGGTTATTCTAATGAAAAAAATTAATTAAATTTCATATCGAATTTCTACTACCTGGTATGTCCAAACTGAAAGAACTATCCGAAAATAATAAAAAATTATCAGATAACAATGTTTTGAATCCGGCAAAAATTAAGATTATTGGAATTGGCGGCGCCGGTTGCGCCGTTATTAATCGTTTGATGCAAACCAAGATAAAGGGCGTGGAATTAATCGCTATCAATACTGACGGCCAGGCCTTGGCTATTACAAGCGCTCATCGTAAATTAAAAATTGGCAAAAGATTAACGCGCGGTTTGGGGGCGGGAGGCAATCCGGAGATCGGATTAAGGGCGGCCGAAGAAAATCAAACTGAAATAGAGCGGCTTTTGAAAGGAGCGGATCTGGTTTTTATAGCTTGCGGTATGGGCGGGGGAACAGGAACAGGCGCCGCGCCTTTGGTGGCGGATATTCTTAAAAAGTTAGGAATTTTAACCATTGCTATTATTACTAAACCATTTGATTTTGAGGGCGGACATCGTCTCAGGATTGCCGATCAAGGATTGCAAAATTTAGCCGCCAAAGTGGATATTATAGTGGTTATGTATAATGAAAAATTGCTCCGTTCAATAGATAAAGCAACGCCCTTAATTTATTCATTCAAAATGGCAGATGATATTTTGGAGCAAGCGATTCGCGGTATTTCGGAAATTATCACCATCCCGGGTTTAGTGAATATAGATTTTGCCGATATTAAAGGCATTATTCAATCAGGAGGGGCGGCTTTAATGGGAATGGGAAAGGCCGAGGGCGCTGATCGAGCTATTAAAGCCGCTAAGATTGCGATTGAAAATCCAATCCTTGACATTTCCATAAAGGGAGCGAGAGGGGTTTTATTTGCCGTAACCGGCGGGTCAAGTTTAACTTTGAGCGAAGTTAATGAAGCCGCGTCTTGTATTACTGAAAAAGTTCATCCGGAAGCCAAAATAATGTTTGGCGCGGTTATTGATGATACGATGGGCGAAGGAATTAAAATTACGGTCGTTGCCACAAATTTTGATAATGATAATATTGTTTCTTCGATTCAATCCACGACAAAAACGATTAACAACAAGGAAATAGAAGGCGGAGGCCTTAAAAGTGATTTAAAAAATAAAGAAACAGCAACTTTAAAGAGAGAGGAAGGGCAAGAAATAAAATCAACAGCGCGAATTAATCGATCCGTCAAAGTAGACAAAGAAGTTGAACAACTTTTAACGCCCGAAGAAGAGGAACTGGAGATCCCAACCTTTATTCGGCTAAGATTAAAAAAATAACACAATAAAAATATGTTTGAACTTTCTTCCAAAGAATCAGAGTTTTTAAAAGTAATAGAGAAATTAAAATCCAATATTCAGAGCATCAGAACAAATCGTTCTTCGGCTAATTTGGTGTCGGGCATTATGGTTAATGTCTACGAGACAAGAACTCCTTTAGAGCAATTAGCCAGCATTAGCGCGCCAGACCCCCGGACATTAGTTATTCAGCCATGGGATAAATCAATTCTCAAAGATATAGAATCCGCCTTAGTGTCCGCTAATTTAGGCACAATGCCCACGGTTAAGGAAGATACAATTTTCATCAATCTGCCTCCATTGAACGAAGAAATGCGCAAGAAATTAGTCAAAATTTTAAACGAGAAACTAGAAGAGGCGAAAGTCGTGTTGAGAAATATTCGCGATGAAATTCGCGCGGAAATTATTAAAGAAGAAAAAAACAAAGCCATTACCGAAGATGACAAATATTCTTTATTAGAGAGTTTAGACGAAAAAGTCTTTAAATATAAAGAGGAAATAAGTTTAATCGGAGAACGCAAAGAAAAAGAAATAATGACAATTTAAAATGTTTATCGCGATTTTGGCGAGCATAATTTCAATAGGTGTTTTGATTCTTGTCCATGAATATGGCCATTTTGTTTTTTGCCGAATTTTTGGCATCAAAGTGGATGAATTTTGTATTGGATTTCCGCCGAGAATATGCGGTATTTATAAAAAAGACGGCCGTTGGAAATTTTTTTTCGGCAAATCTCTGGGAGGAATACAAACAGAGGACACGATTTATTCTTTGAATTGGATACCATTTGGCGGCTTAAATAAAATTGAAAGTGGCGGCGAAGAAACCGGGGTTAAATCTTCGGGACGAGATTTCTTTTCTAAGCCCTGGTGGCAGCGGGCGCTGGTGGCGTCGGGCGGCGTGATTTTTAATGTTGTGTTGGCGTTTGTATTGTTAAGCATCGCGTTCTCAATTGGCTCTTATCAAGACATTGACGCTATACATTCGTCAAAAGCCGTTATCCGAGACATTAATTTAAGAATAATTTACATCCAGCCGGATTCGCCGGCGCAGAAAGTCGGATTAAAATCAGGAGACATTGTTTCTCGCATTAATGAGGTTATTCCTGATTCCGTAAAAGAAGCGCAAAATTTAATCGGCGGCTCCGTCAACAGGGTTAATCTTGAAATTATCCGCCGCAAACAAAAAATGAACTTTGAGATTGAAGCTCAAAGTTCGGATAAGGTTTTCGGCGATTCAAAAACTGAACAAGAAAATAAAAAAAGCGTTATCGGCGTGGCCTTGGCTCGCTTAGGAAAAGTTTCTTTTCCTTGGTATTTAGCCATTGGGAAGGGTTTTTTGAAAACCTTTCAGATATTTGGTTCTCTTTTTTACAGTCTTTATCTTATCGTTAAAAATCTTATTACTGAACAACGAATGATCGGCGAATTCATCGGTGTTATCGGCTTGACTGCCATAACCACCGAAGCGGCGAGAATCGGATTTGATTATTTGATTCAATTTGTCGCGCTTTTATCTTTGGCGATTGCCGCGACTCAATTACTGCCTATTCCGGCCATTGACGGAGGAAAAATTTTAGTTTATATTTTAGAGGGCATCCGTAAAAGACCCATTAACCGCAAGCTGGAGGGTTATGTTGACTATATCGGTTTTTGGATTTTAATCGGCTTAATGGCTATCTTAACTTATCGCGATATTGTTAGAATTATTAAAGGCGCTATCCACCAATAAACCAACCAATCAAAAGCCAATTTCCAATTTTCTCCGCCAGCTGGCGGATTCAATGACTCAATTTTTTATTTTCTTAATT
>JBBTUI010000092.1:0-3384 GCA_038063835.1 Patescibacteria group bacterium
TGGCTTTAAATCAAGATAGTTTTTTATTGTAGTTTTTTTGCGGGTAATTTTAAGTTTTTTCGCCAAATCTTTTATATCTTCAATTTTAATAATTAAATCAAAATTGTTGCTTAATTTAGCAATGTCTTTTTTCAGCAAACAGCCGGTTAAAATCAGTTTTGCGCCTTTTCTTTTAAATGTTAATAAATTTTTAACTTGACCATAAATTCGGTCAATTGCCGATTGTCTCACCGAACACGCGACCACTACTATATACTTAGCTTTTTTTAAATTTTTCGACGGCTTAATTTTATTGAATTCAAAGACAGACGCGATCCTTTCCGCGTCTGCTTTATTCATTTGACAGCCGTAAACAATTAAATAATAACCAGACATTTATTCGTTAGTTGGTAATTTGAAGAAGGGGACTACCTTAAGCGCTTCTTCGGCAGATAAAATTTCCCATCCTTTATTTTTGTGGATAGATTCCTGGTCTTCGTAGGCAGTCATTTGTTTTTCTTCTTTTCCGAGGTTTTGATTCAAAATATTATTATAGTCAATGATTTTTTTGTTGTTATCAAGGTGATAAAGTTGATCTATATTTTTTCCAATAATATGAACATAACAACCGTTGTTTTTATCGGATAATTTAAAAAATTTAATTTCTTCGGGTAATTTTTCCTTAGATTCTTCAAAGGTTTCCATAATTTTATTATTATCAAGCGAGCGAGCGAAATGAAAATTTCATTTTCATTTCCGATCCGCCAGCTGGCGGAGCAGATAACACAGGGTTAATACCCTTTATTTTACTTTGATCTCTATACGACTCTCATTTTTAGGAGAATGAACCAAGAGCGGGGGAAACATAGAAATTTTAAAACTTTCAATATCTGTTATTTTTTGCAAACGATCTTTAATTTGGAAACGGGAAAGATTTAAAAAGTTAGATTTAAAAAGTTGCGGATTCTTTTCGGATATAATATATTGACCATTAATATACACGTCAAAAGTAGCGCTTTGGTTTTCAGTGTCATAATCTTTAAACCGATAAGCCAAACTGGATTTATTTATATTATGTAATTGAAAGCCTTCAGGAATATTGGTTTCTAATTTTTCTTGCGCTAACTGTAATAATTTTTCTTCGTTCACGAGTGTGGAAACAATTTTCAAAATAACTTCGGTGGTAAATTCAGTTTTTTCTTCATTCGCTTTGGCGCCAACATTCTCTTTAATTATTTCTGGCTTAATAGAGATTTTTAAATTATCTTGATCAGCATATCTTTTTTCCAATTCTTTAATGGAGTTCTGAATTAATTCATTTTTTAATGATTCAACGCTATTATCTATGTCTTTTTTGGTGACAATACCTGCCTTTTTAAGCCCCCCTGTAGTTGGTTTATCGCTTTCAGCAAAAACCTGGGTTTGTAAAATTGAAGATAATCCCGGAATGGTAAATTTTGTCGGCCCGATTTCATAGCTTTGTCCTGTTTTATCCGCGCGAATATTTACTCGTCTTTTTTCGCCTGGCGGTATTATCACTTTGTTGATTAAACGAAAAAGGAGTCCGTCGGGCGAAAGGAGTCTGGTGCTAGCCACCAAAGTTTGGTTTTGTTTGGAACGATTAGTAATAACAGCTTCGCCGATAGCAAAATCTTCCATAGTAACAAGGGCGCTCGGCGTAAAATTATTTTTAGCGGAAACCGTATTTGTTTCTATTGTTGTTTTAAGATTGGCGCTAAAATTCACATTTGCGTCTTTTTGTTTGGAAATAATATTAATCGTAGTTTTATAGAACAACGATAAAAGAGAAAAAATAAAAAGAACAGCCAAAATAATAGTGGCGACGACGAAAAATTTTATAATTTTATTTTGAGGAGAAATAAACATGATTTTTATCTATAATAAACATTACCATTTTTTTGTCCGTTAGGCAAGTTGCTTCTTAATTGGTCAAAATTTTTAACTGTTTTTTCAATATTTTCCTCGGTAATTTCGGCGGCGTCTTCAACAATGATTTTTTTAACATTATCTTTATCAGAAACTCTGCCTAAAATAATAAGAATTCTATTTTCTTCCCAGACTTTTGGAGTAAGACTAATGATTCTAGGAAAGATTATAGCTTCAATAGTTCCTGTTTCGTCCTCAATTTTAGCGAAGATCATTAGTTCTTTCTTGGTAGTAATAATCTTCTTTAAATTTGTGATAATGCCGCAAGTCAAAATACGCCTTGATATCTGATTGTGATTATATATTTCATTGATTGGCAAAACGAATTTTTTAAGGCTCGGCCTTAATTTCGTCATAGGATGAGCCGAGATAAATAAGCCCAATAATTCTTTTTCCCATATTAATTTTTGGTTAATATCCACGTCTTGAGCGCGTTTTAAATTTATTTTGTGATTAATTTGATTATTATTAAAGCCGAATAGATTTGTTTGTCCGCTCAATTTGTCTTTCTCGTTTTTTTTATTGAAGCCAAGAATAAATTCCATGTTTTCTAATAATGTGCCGCGTTCCTCAAATTTATCTAAAGCGCCGGATTTTATAAGACTTTCTAATGATTTTTTATTAAAATCTTTGTCTTGAATACGATTAACAAAATCTTCAAAATTTTCAAAATTACCTAATTTTTTTCTTTCTTCAATGATTATTTTAACGATACCGGCGCCAATATTTTTAATAGCTAGAAGTCCAAATCTAATTTTATTGTTTTTTTTGTTTTCATCTTGAACTACGGTGAAGCTTTCAAGGCTTTCGTTAACATCAGGGGGGAGCACTTCAATACCCATTTTGTGGCATTCTTCAACCTCAATGGCAATGCGATCAGTATCATTCAAGTCAGAAGTTAAAAGCGCCGCCATAAAATGCGCCGGATAATGTGATTTAAGATAGGCGGTTTGATAGGCAAGCATCGCGTAGCAAGCGGCATGAGCGCGGTTAAAGCCATAATGCGCAAAAGGCAAAATAAAATTCCAAACTTTATCGGCGATAAGGGGCGAGGAGCCATTCTTAATAGCTCCGTCCTTAAATTTCTTTTCTTGTTCAATTAATAATTTTTCAATTTTTTTGCCTACGGCTTTACGCAAAATATCGGCTTCAGCGTAAGTAAAACCAGCGAAATCTCTGGCGATTTGCAATACTTGATCTTGCGTAACAATAACTCCATATGTTTTTTTAAGAATTGGCTCCAATTTTTTATCAAGATAAGTGGTTTTTCTTTTATGATGTTTGCCGGCGATAAAATTAGGAATATTTTCAATCGGACCCGGACGATAAAGAGCCACCATAGACATAATATCTTCCAGTTCAGTCGGTTTCAACTCTTTAAGATATCTTTTCATGCCGTCGCTTTCGAGTTGAAAAACTCCGGTCGTTTCTCCTTTTTGCATTAATTGAAAAGTTTGT
>JBBTUI010000093.1:0-2981 GCA_038063835.1 Patescibacteria group bacterium
TAGATTTAGACCTTTAATTATATCTTACCTTGTTCCATTTCGTTTACTATACCCTGTATAGTAATGAAATTATAATTATTTAATTAAGTTCTAATCTCCACGCTTCAAGTTATAAGTTTTAAGTAATCGTTTTATGTTCTTTCGCGGTTGGCAAAAACAATCTTTAATCGAATGGCCTGGTAAAATTTCAACGGTCGTTTTTATGAGTGGCTGCAATTTTTCTTGCCCTTGGTGTTATAATCGCGATTTAGTTTTAAACAGTGAACATTTGCCCAAGATTTTTGAAGAAGAAGTTTTGGAACATTTGAATAAAAATAAAGATTTTTTAGACGCCTTAGTGGTAACCGGCGGCGAACCAACGCTTTGCAGTAACAGCGGAGATCTATTGCTATTTTTTGAAAAAATTAAAAGGGCGGGGTTTTTGGCCGGACTGGAGACAAACGGCACTCATCCGAAATTTATCGAAAAATTATTAAAAAATAAATTAGTAGATTATTTGGCCATGGATATAAAGGCGCCGCTAAATCACGAAAAATATAATCAACTCGTCGGCGTGGAAATTAACCCCCACACCAAATTTGACCGATCTCGATTATCTTCTGACGATAGTTTTGTAAATTTAAAAAGTAAAATCCCTAATCATATTTTGACAAATTATGGTGTGGGGGTGAACTTAGAGAACATTAAAAAATCAATCCAATTGATTAAAGACTCTGACATTGATTACGAGTTTCGCACCACGGTGGTGACGGGACTGTTAACCGTTGATGATATTAGCGAAATAGCGCAGGAAATAAAAGGGGCAAGGCGTTATGTTTTGCAAAAATTCCACTCCGAAAACAGCTTGTTAGCCGAAGATAAAATATCCAAAAACGTCCAAGAATTAGACCTTAGCGCGCTAGCGCGAGAAATTGATCCACTTGTCAAATGTCTAATTCGGGCCTAAAATGATCTTAGAAGTTCTTTCAAAAATAAATTTAGAAAGGAGGTGGCGATCATGTCACACACTATTTATTATCGGGCATACGGCAAGAAGTTGGACAAGATAGAATTGTATCGTCGACTTGGCAGAATTTATCGACTTTTAAGAAGCGGTAAAGTAATAATCGTGTTCATGGATCGCAAGACCGTTGCTCGCAATGAGCGGGAAGAGTACTTCTATGGCAGTGCATTGGATAACGAGACTGGCAAAAAGATCATCAGAATCAATCCTTATCGCAACGGTTTTTTTAACACCCTGATTCACGAATGTTTGCATCTTGTTGATGATGACATGCCGCATGGATTGGTCAGGCAGCTTGCCGGCAAGATTGTTCGACAAATGAGTCCGAGCCATTATGCTTATTTGTTAAAACTGGTAACGCGCAACATCCATCGCCAGCACGCTAAAAGAAAGAAATAAAAGGCGGTTCAAGGAAATACTTGACCGCCTTTTTCATTTATTGTATTTTTTTAAAAAAATGGCATAATAGAGAAATGCTCAAAGACTTAATTAATAACTTGGAAACATTAAAAAATCGTTTTTCCAAGATACAGGGGTTTCTTTGACTTTTCTAAAATCAGAAAGGAAATTATTGAATTGGAAGAAAAATCAGCTCAACCAGACTTTTGGCAAAATCCGTTAGAAGCAGAAAAATTAATGAAACGACTGGGCGGCCTCAACGAAAACCTGAATGAATGGGAATTATTAGAAAAGAATATTAATGACCTCTTGGAGATTACTCGCTTAGACAATGAGGACGCAAGTGTTTCTTTGCGTCCGGAGATTGAAAGCAAGATTGTTGATTTAGAGAAAGAGCTAGTTGAAATAGAGCTATTAACTTTTTTGGGGGGGAAATACGACAAGAGCGACGCGATTCTATCAATTCATGCCGGCGCGGGCGGCGTGGACGCGCAAGATTGGGCGGAGATGCTTTTGCGTATGTATCTTAGGTTCGCGGAAAAGCGAGAATGGCAAGTCAAAATCATAGAAACAAATTCCGGCGCTGAAGCAGGCATTAAAAGCGCCACACTTGAAATCGCCGGACATTACGCTTACGGAAACTTAAAGGATGAAGCCGGCGTTCACCGTTTGGTTCGCATTTCACCTTTTGACGCGGAACAAATGCGACATACCTCGTTTGCTCTGGTAGAAGTAATTCCGGAGATAGAGGATGTAAAAATTGAAATTAAACCCGATGATTTAAAAATTGACACTTATTTATCTTCCGGCGCGGGCGGGCAGAATGTTCAAAAAGTGGAAACCGCTATTAGAATTACTCATTTGCCGACCAAAATTTCGGTGAGTTGCCAAAGCGAACGCTCCCAACACCAAAATCGCGAACGCGCCATGAAGATTTTGCGGGCCAAGCTCTATCAATATTATGAAGCGAAAGTTGAGGCCGAGCGGGAAAGATTACGCGGCGAATATAAAAGCGCTTCTTGGGGCAACCAAATTCGTTCTTATGTTTTACAGCCCTATAAAATGGTTAAAGACCATCGGACGAATTACGAAACCAGCGATGTTCAAAAAGTTTTAGACGGATATTTAGATGAATTTATAGAAAGTTATTTGCGTTTGAAACAAGACGAGATAAAAAATTAAAAATTTTAAATTTTGCTTTGTCATTTTGCATTTTGATTTTTGCATTTTGCATTTGACCGAGCCTTAGAGAGGGAATATGTGCGGAATAGTTGGTTATATCGGCAAAGATGACGGCATAGAAATCTGCCTTAAAGGACTTAAAAGATTAGAATATCGCGGCTATGATTCGGCTGGCATGGCGGTTGTTGATAATCAAGAAATTAAAGTTATAAAGGCTAAAGGCCGGGTAGCGGTCTTAGAAGAGAAACAAAAAAATAATCCGCTCAAAGGATCGCTCGTTATCGCTCATACGCGTTGGGCAACGCACGGCGTGCCTTCGGAAGAAAACGCGCATCCGCATCTTGACTGTCATAAGCAGTTCGCGGTTGTCCATAACGGCATCATTGAAAATTACGCG
>JBBTUI010000094.1:0-14432 GCA_038063835.1 Patescibacteria group bacterium
AATTAGGATAAATGTATTATTATCAGGCTCAGTTGGTTTTTCTTCTGCTGGTTTGGGAGCAGGTTCAACAATAGTTACATTAGTTTCATTGGTAATATTAATTTGCGGTGGCGGTGGGATTATTTCTTCTTCGGTATAGTCATATGCACTTCGATTTGAACAATTTCCAAGGACTTTGAGTCTCTGCAATACAGAATTAGTGCGCTGTGTTCCCAAGCGTTTGAATCTTTCTCTTTTTTGTTCTTGATTTTTATCCATAATATAGATAGTAATACTTATTTAGTAAATAGACATAACATTTATAAGGGTACTCCATCCTTACGCAGATGTCAATATCCTTATCTGTGGATAACTACTTAAATTAAAAATGCCCTATGAATTAATGTTCGTAGGACAAAAAATTATACCTCTAAACAAAACTATAAGGCGACGACTCGAACTTCGCCACTGCGGACGTTATTTTAATTAACCGCCAGTTGTTTAATTAATCGTGATTTTTCTATGCGTGGCCACCAATATTTGAAATAAATTAATTTGTTTTTACCCTCTTTTTCTCCGTTACCCGAAAACCTAAATATTTTCCAAGCATTAGACGCGTGATAGCGTCCGTGGCCGGAATGGCGCCGTAAATAATCATTGTAACCGGCAGGAAAAACCACTGAAGAAGCATAGAAAAATATTTGGAAAATTTATATTTGCTTGGCCTGGGCGGCAACAAAAGAATGCTTAAAATAGCAGCCACTAAAAGACCGACAATCGTGATATTTATCAACTTTTCTAAGACAAATGGAGCGTTTTGAATAATGGCTTCTGATTTTTCTTGAAAACGAGCAAAAATAAAGGGCAAATAACCTATAAAAGTAATAATAATCGGCATAGTTGCCCAAGAGCAAGATCCTTCAAATTGTGTCCATAACGGGCCGATCTTTTTTATCCACGGCATTTTTTTATTGCGGATAAAATACCAAAGCATATAAGGCACGTTTTCTACGCCATAGCCCCACCTTAACATTTGTTTGTATTGTTCAACTAAGCTCTTTTTGAGATTTCCGGCGTAGACAGTATCCATTGAAACTGGAAGGTACATCGGTATTACTTGATAATTTCCGTTATAATGGTTATAACATTGTAAATAAATTCTTGAATCGTCGCTTACCACATCGCGATCCCAAAACCCGACATCAATTAAGGCCTTAAAAGACATACTGTGCGAAGAAAACGTGAATAATAATTCTTTTCTCGCCATTTCCGTTAAAAGCCAAAAGGTGGTGCCGCGAGCGACTACGCGCATTAAAAATGGAGATTCCCAGATGTTATTGTTAAAGATCGCTATAGGCTGGAAACTGCAACGCGCGGGATTTGGAACGGTTAAAAAAAGATACGTCAAATAACTAAAATATTGTTGATGAATTACGCTGTCCACATCAAAACACGAAGAAACAATATTTTCATAAGGAATTTTTAATTCCTCATCAATAATTTTTTTAACAATTTCGCCCGCGTAAGAAGCATTTGACGCTTTGCCTGATATTTCATTCGGCAAATTTTTAGGATGAACGGTATAAATAAACTTGAAAAAATTATTTTTGAATTTTTCTTCCGCTTCTTTCGCGATACTTAAAAAATTTTCTTTATCCCGCTCTTCACCGGCTAAAACAACAATTATCCTGTCGGCCGAAAAAGCATTATTGCTGATGGCGGTTAAAGTCCCAAAAATGATTTCTCTCCCCTCTTTATAAGTCGGCAAAAAAACTACGTGATATATTTTTTCCCATCCAGCGATTTTTTGGCATTTATCCAGCCAGTTAATTCTTTTGGTTTTTTCCATCTTTCGCCAAGAAAAAAACAAAAAAATCAGTTTATAAGAGATTCTGATCATCCACCAAATAACAAAAATAATTATAAAATAAACGCCGCCCAGCGGAAAAAATATTGATAGCGCTAAACAAAAAATAAATATTCCCCAAATTACAAAACCAGGGACCATCTCTAAGAAACGATAAGTTTTATTTTGGGGCTTCATTCCGGGTAGTTTATGTTTTTTTAAGAAATTTTAATAGTTTTTCCAGCGGCCAGGCGTTAATTACGTCTTTGGCTTCTATCCAGCCTCGTCGCGCGGTCATAACGCCATAACGCATATTTTTCAGTTCTATTTTCGCGTGGGCATCGGTATTAATGACGATTTTTAATCCCATTTTTTTGGCCAATTTTAAATTGACGTCATTCAAATCCAGGCGGTTCCAGTAGGCATTTAATTCAAGAATCTTATTTAATTTTTTAGCTTCCGATATAACCTTTTCTATATCAACATTATAGGGCATGCGTTTGTTGATGATTCGCCCGGTCGGGTGAGCCAAAATTTTAACGTAAGGATTTCTAATAGCCTTAATGATGCGTTCGGTCATAATTTCCGTGGGCTGTTTAAAGCCAGTGTGGATTGCCGCGATAACGACATCCAGTTTTTTTAAAATTTCATTTGGCAGATCAAGCTGGCCATTGGCTTTAATATCAACTTCCATACCCTTAAGAATTCTGAAATTTCTTAATTTTTTATTTAAGCGATCTATCTTTTTAATTTGTTCCAAGACTCTTTTGGCATCTAATCCGTGGGTTACGCCGACGCTCGGCGTATGATCGGTAATAGCCAGATATTTATAGCCCATAACTTTTTGGGCGTAAGCAACAAGTTCTTCGATTGAATCAGCGCCATCCGATGCCTCGCTATGGCAATGCAAATCACCTTTAATATCTTTGTCTTCAATGAGACGCGGTAATTTATTTTGTTTAGCTAGTTCTATTTCTCCCTCATCTTCTCTAATTTCGGGTGGTATATAAGGCAAGCCGACGGATTTAAAAACATTGACTTCCTCAGCGCCGGTCAAAAATTTAAATTTGTCGGATTTCTCTTTTTTGAAAACTCCGTATTCATTGATTTTAAGATTCCGCGCCTGTCCTAATTTTCTGATATGAATATTGTGCGCTTTAGAGCCGGTAAAATAATTCATAGCCGCGCCGAAACTTTCCGGTTTAATCACACGAAGATCGGCTTCAATCCCCTGTTTTAGAACAACATTAGCTTTGGTGGGACCGCTCGCTTTAATTTGTTTAATCGCCGGCAGATGAACGAAACTATTAATGGTTTTCTCGGGATGAGCGGAAATGGCCAAAAGATCAAGATCGCCTATGGTTTCTCTCCTCCGGCGAATGCTGCCGCAGATTTCTACTCTTTTTACGCCAGGAATGTTTTTAATCTTCTCGGCAAGCTCTTCGGCAATCGGCAAAGCAATGCCTAAAGGCAATCGTTCGCTGAATTTTTTATATTGCTCGATGCCTTGCAGAATATTGATTTCGCTTTTTTCGCCCCACCCTTTAAATTTTAAAAGCCTATGAGATTTGATTAATTTAATTAAATCATTAATGGAATCGATGTGGAGTTTTTTATATAAAAATTTAACTTTTTTTGGACCTAGTCCCTCAATTGATAATAATTCTAATACGCTTTTTGGCGCTTTTTGCTCCAAGGCTTCAATCTCTTTGGAGCGGCCGGTTGTTATTAATTCTTCAATCTTTTCTTTAAGCCCCCTTCCGATACCCGGAATCTCGGTTAATTTATTCTGTTTATAAAGTTCGTTAATATCTTCGGGAAGAGACTCAATTGTTCGCGCGGCTCGACGATAAGCATTAACCCGAAATTGATTCTGTCCCAAAATTTCCAGAATATCAGCTACCTCATAAAATTTTTGCGCGATTTCTCTGTTATTCATTTATGGTTTAACACCCTTTATTATTTAAGTATTTTTTTCTTTGTAGTAGATCGCGTCCTTAAATCTTAAATCAAGATATTCTAACTCCGATCTATCTTCAATATATTTGGTTAATCCTTCTTGTAGTTTATAAATTTGATAATTAAGAGTAGAGTCGCCCAATAAGTATATTTGCCAATCTTCATTGGTTGTTATTTTGATCTGTAAAATATTATTACGATAATCAATTTGAGCAATTTTAATTTTTATTCCCGGATTAACCGACAAGGCGTTGATCTTATTGATTAGTTGCGACATTAAGTCAAAAAAATTTTTATTGAGCGGCAAAACGGTATGATCAATAATGATCGGCAAGGATGTGGTTTGGGGTGTTTGGTGAAGCGCCGCGAATCCGATTACCGGGTCCAGGCAATAAGAAAAATCGCCGTAAGGTTGAAGTATCGCCATTGGTTGGATTTCCCAATATTTAACAACTAAGCGGTGAGGAAAGCGTCTAATGATTTTTATTTTTTGAAATGATTGTTGTTTTAATATTTCTTTTTTAATTTTATATTCTTTAATGGCTAAAAGGCTATTTTTACCGGAAAAGAACGAATCTTTTCGCGTTCGCAGCTCTTCTGCTAAATCAAGCAAGTTTTTTTCATCGACGGGAACAATACTTTGGTCGTATTTTACGCCTTCAATGGAAATATCTTGAACGTCAAAATAATTATTTTTAATCAATAACCAAATAAATCCGGCCATTAATATTATAAAAATAATCAATAAAATTATTAAAATCTTATTTATTTTTCTTTTTCTCGCGTCTTGAGCAACCGGCATTTCTTGCCTAACCGCCCGTCGACGGTCTAAAGAATCATTTTTTTTCTTAAAAAGAGGCATAGTTATTTGGTGATATTCGGCTGTTGGTTATAAAATGGATAAATTATCTTATAGGACGCTTTTCTGTTGCTTTGTTTTTTTAAAAGTTTCAATCCATTTTTAATTAGCAGAAGATTGTCTTTGTCGGTTTCGTTCGCCAGGCCCACAATCGGAATTTTTAAATTATGAGCTATGAGATTGACCGTGGTTAGGGCAATTCTTATGGAAGTAAAAGAGCCGGGACCATTTATTACAATAATTCCTTTAAGCGCTGTAATATTTCTGTTTTCTGTTTTAAGCAAATTTTCTATTAAATTAAGCAGATCTCGGCGATAAATATTATCCCCTGCCGGATGTAATTTTCCAATAATCTTTTGGCTGTTTCCCTCGGGATTTTCAACAAGAGCCAAATAAACATCGTTTTTTACCGCGTTAATAAATAAAATCATTATTGGTTGCTAAAATTGATAAATTAGGGTACAATCATTTTATCTAAAATCAACTCAAAAATCAATCCCGACGTTAAGAAGTCGGGACTCCGACCAAAGCGTCGGAGAAGTCAACCGCGTCGGAGAAGTCAAAATTTCACCCCGTTAAATAATCCCGACGCAGTCGGGATTGCCGCAAAGCGGCATTTAACGGGGCAAGTAATTCATAATTCTAACTATGCCACTAAAAATTCAAACAGGCATCATCAACTACGAGCCGAAAACCGACGGTTTATTGTTTTCGTTTGCCGCCATGAGCAACGAACAAGATCGAGAATTACTCAATGTTATGGGGCGCTTAGGTATGATTTGGAAGGTTAAAATTTCGGAAAACTTTGAGTCGGAAAAAACAGAATTAAATAAGAATTTTTCTGCTGAATTCAACGAATTTATCACCAGCAGTTATTACGACCCGACTAAATTAGAAGATTTTGAGATTAATAAAAATTTTGAGGAATTATTAGAAAAGATTAATCAATGGCTCAAAATAAAGAGAATCAACAATGTCCGCCTTGAAGAATTTATAGAAGCCCTGAATGTAACTATTTTTGTTTTTTTAAATCAAGAGATTAATTTCTCGCAAATCGGATTTAATCGTCATTTTTTAATCAGGCCGTCGGAAGAAGCGGTTGAATTATCGCAGGCCAACAAAAAGAAAATTGTCCCGTTTGCGCAGAACAAATTTTCTAATGTGATAAACGGCGATCTTGAGCAAGACAACCTTTTGATCTTATTCACCGAAGAATTTATCAAATATTATGATTATAATAAATTAAGCGATTTATTAACAGAAGGAATATCATTAAAAGAAGTTTTGTCGAAAATAAAAAAATCTGTGTCTGAAAAGAAATACGAAGAACCATTTAGCTTGATACTGTTAAAATTATCAAGCGACGATGAATATGTTCATCAACCTGCCGAAGAAGAGCCGGAACCAGAAAAAGAAAATATCAACAGAGCTAAAAATACTAGTGAAAAAATTAACAAACAAGAAACGATTGTTGAGCCGGAGAAGGATGAGACAATTAAAGAAATCCAAGACAATAAAGATAAAAGCGAAGAACAAGTTCAAGAAAGTACTGCCATTGAATCTAAAAATAAATCAGGAAAAGCAACAGAAATTAAAAATGAAACAGAGGCGCAAATTCCTGAAGAAAAGATTGAAGAGAAAGAGCCCGATAAAACCTCAACCACAGATGAAAAAATTAAAAATTTATTCGTTGAAGAAGAAAAAAATACGGATAATGTTTTTGCAAACACAAATGAAGTAGAAAAACCAAAAAAGACCTTGTTCGTTAATTTAATTAAAGGATTTTTTAGATTAATAAAATTTATCATTCGTCTTATTGGGCGAGGCATTAAACTGTTGTTGAACTTTTTAACTAAAATTCTATTTATCCAAAGCGCTTGTCATAAATTTAAAAAATTAACATTACAGCAGAAACTCGCGGTTATTTTTTCTTTTATCTTGGGCTTGGCGTTTATAGGAGGTTTATTTTACAACATTAAACTTAATTATCATACTAATAATAGCCGAGAATATCGCGATTTGATCAGCAATCTTGAGAATAAAGAAAAAGAAATACAACAAACCATCGCGCTTAAAGACGAAACAAAAATCGGCTCTTTGTACTCCGATTTTAGAGAACTGATCAAGAGCTTGCCGAATATGACCGAAAGCCAAAAAAATGAATATAACGCTATTCAACAACGCGTTTATAGTCAATTTAAAAGCGCCTTAAAAGAAAATAAGCCGAGTCAAGTTAAAATTTTAGCGGATTTTCAGAGCGCGCAGGCAGATTTATTGAATGCACTAATTTATACAACGAAGAAGTTGTATGTTTTAGATCAAAACACGCAAACAATCTACGCGATTGACGCTTTAGACGGACAAAAGACAGCCATTTATAAAGCTCCGGCAAATTCATCAAAAATAATAAAATTAAGACTCGCGGATCAGGATAATCTTCTAATCTTATATGACAATCAAAAACTTTCTAATATAAATCTTCTTGATAACAAGTTGATCAATTTTTCATTGGAGACAAAGAACAAAAATCTGAAAATTTCGGATCTATTTGTTTATTCTCAAAAACTATACATTTTAGACAACACCAGCGGTAAAATCTTTAAATACACTAAGACCTTAAATGGTTTTAGCCGTGAGGAGGAATGGCTGAAAGCCGCCTCTCCCGACCTAATCGGAGCGCTTAATTTTACTTCCGATGGTTCAGTTTATGTTTTGACCGCTGATAATAAAATTAAAAAATTCTATACCGGGCAGGAACAAACATTTAATTTTAAAATTACGCCTCCTTTAAGCGGTTCAAGTAATAAAATTTTAACTTTCTATGGCAATAATTATGTTTATATATTAAATCCGGAATATGAAAGAATTATTTTAGTTAACAAAGACGGAAAGGTTATTAAAATAATCGGCGATCCGGAAATTAAAAATGCGTTGGATTTTCAAGTAAATGAAAAAAATAAAAAGATTTGGATTAGCGCTAAGGACAAAATATTAGAATATGAGATTTAAAAAATTTAGAAAATAGAATCTAGCTGCTCAAAATATAGAAAATACCCCGATTTATCATCGGGGTATTTTCGTACGAAAAGAACGAATATTTTTTATTTTAACGTAACCTTGCCGCCGGCTTCTTCGATTTTCTTTTTCATTTCTTCGGCTTCTTCTTTGTTAACTCCTTCATAAACAATCTACCGAGCGGCATCAACTATGTCCTTAGATTCTTTTAAGCCGAGCTGAGTTATTTCGCGGACTGCTTTAATAACAGC
This sequence comes from Patescibacteria group bacterium, assembly GCA_038063835.1. Classification (GTDB taxonomy): domain Bacteria; phylum Patescibacteriota; class Patescibacteriia; order UBA2591; family UBA4787; genus UBA4787. The sequence goes on from JBBTUI010000094.1 coordinate 7,910, forward strand.
AATCTTGTTTCCGCCGACCTCAGTTAATTCTATATTGAAAGAGCTCTTTTCCTCTTCTTCAGTACCCTCGTCAACGCCGGCCGCGACAGCCATTATAGGCGCTTGGGCAGAAACCCCGAAATAATCTTCTAGTGTTTTAATTAATTCAGCTAAGTCTAAGACTGGCATTTTGTCCACCATTTCAATAAAATCTTTAAATTTAGCCGGTATTGGTTTTTTTTCTTCGCTCATAATATTTTAGTTATTTAATTATTAAGCCAATGCTTCTTTTTTTGATTTTAAACTGTTTAATCCGTAAACTAAGGCAGAAATCGGCGCTTTAAGCGTCCAGACTAATTGAGTTAAAAGTTCTTGTTTAGAAGGTATTTTAGATAAATACTTAATCATTGTTTCGTCAATTAATTTTCCTTCTAATAAGCCGCCTGTGATTTTAATTTTTTCATTAGTTTTGGCAAAGGTGGCTACAATTTTAGCCGGCGTTATTTCATCGCTAAAACCAAAAACAATACCCAATCCCCCGCTCAATTTTTTAATATCAATATCTTCAAATCCCATCTTTTTCAGAGCTATATTCATTAAACTTTTTTTGGTAACTATGTATTGGCAATTTTCAGCGCTGCGCGCCGCCTTTCTCAAGACATTGATGTTTTTCACTGACAAACCGTAATAATCAACGATAACCGCGCTTTTCATTTTCTTCAGAGCACTTTCTAGCTCGTTTATAGTATTCTGTTTTTGCGTTTTTGTTTTAGCCATATTTTTTATTTATTATCCAGCGAGCGAGCGAAATGAAAATTCTATTTTCATTTCCGATTATTAATTAAAAAATCCGCGTTTTAACCGCAGATAAAGACAACAACCTCAATAGGCATAAATTAAGTCCTTTCTGGACACCTATTTTCTGCGGTTTGATTAAGTACAAACACTATACATTAATAATCAAAAGCGTCAATAGTTTATCCACAGAACTAATGAATTAAAGTGCCGATAAACTTTTTCCCTTGCAAAAATCTTTCGAAATTTTTTAAATTACATCCGTTTAAAATTACAACTTTGAGGCGAGCTCGTTGAGCTAATCGCGAAGCAATGGGGTCAAAAGGGGTATTCAAACGAGGCGTCCAATCTTTGGGAATAATTTTCCGATAATCCGACCAAGAAATTTCTTTTAATAACTTAGCCTTTGGATTTTTAGCGGGGTCGCCATCATAAACATAATTGATATTCGTTAGATTAGCCACTAATTTCGCGCCAATATTTTTAGCCCACCAAACCGCATTCTTATCCGTGGAGCAACCCGGCCGCCAACCGGAAGCAATGACAACTTTCTTATTACTTTTTATTTTATTGCGCGGATTGGCGATAACATTTTTATGGGCTATTTCACCGAAAGCTAAACGAACTAATTCGGCGTTAATCTTTGTTATTTTAATGCCCAGCCAATCTAGATCATTGTTTAAATAATTTTTATTTAATTCTTTTACTGCTAAATTATATTTTTTATTGGTATGTCCCCCACCCACCACAATAATAATGCGTTGATAATTGGGTAAAATCTGTAAAATAAACCGCTTGAATTGTTTTAAAAAGTTAATATCTATCTCGTTCGGTACGAGGATTGAACCACCCAAAGAAATAATCAGATTTTCAGTTTTTGACATAATATTTTAATTTTTATATAATGAATGAAACATTAAGATATTTAATTATATTTTTATATTCGGAGATGAAAAACTTTGAACCAAACAATGACGAGATGGTTGAGAGGATTGAAAGATCATTGGAAATAGAAGAAGAATTAGGGAGTGATCTTGGAAATTTGCCCGGCAATAAACGCGAAGAACGACGCCAAAAAGGAAAGAAGTATTCTCCTGATAGCGGCACCTTGGGGAGCCAGGCGCAGAGAATGAAAGATAATAGGTTTTATCAGGGAAGCCAACCAAAAAAGAAAATAAAGATAGAGATAAAAGGAAAATAAATTTTTCTACATTTCATTCACTGTTTCAATGCCTAAAACATCGAGGCCATTTTTTATTATCCAAGAAACAGCCATTATCAAAAATAATCTTGAACGCGAAAGTTTTTCATTATCCGTATCAAGAATTTGGTGTTTATGATAAAAAACATTGAATAACTGAGCTAATTTTATCAAATAGTTGGCTAAAATGGCGGGATTATATTCAACCATTGATTCTCTTAAAATTTTTCGGAAAATGAATAAATTTTTTACTAATTCTCTTTCTTCATTTTCTTGAAGATTGATTAAATCTATTTCTTTTATGTCTGTTTTATCAATGAAAGCTTTTCTAATAACGCTTTGAATCCTGGCATAAGCGTATAAAAGATAAGTCCCTGTAGCGCCCTCAAAGGCAATTGATTCCTGAGGATTAAACTTTATTTCTTGGGCTGGCGTAAATTTTAAGAAGAAGAATTTTAGAGCTGATAAAGCGATAACCTTGCTACGTTGCGAAAGATCGATTGGCGAAATATTCGGATTGCGCTTAAGAATTTCTCCTTTAACCAAGGACTCCATTTCCGCGACAATATCGTCAACTTCAACTACTGTCCCCTCTCTGGACTTCATTTTTCCGTTCGGCAAATTGACCATACCATAAGAAAAATGTTCGTAGTTTTTGGCCCAAGGGAAACCAAAAATTTCTAAAATTTTAAAAAGCACCTTAAAATGATAATCTTGTTCAGAGGCTACCACGTAGATTGACTTAGCTGGTTTAAAATCGTTATATTTTAACTTGGCCAAGCCGATGTCTTGAGTGACATAAACACTGGTTCCGTCGGCTCTAATCAAGATTTTTTTGCCCAGGCCATAAGATTCAAGATTAATTTCTACGGCCCCGTCTGGTAGTTTTTCGCATAAACCCTTTTTTAGCGCTTTTAAGACAATATCTTTGCCGATTTTATATATTTCACTTTCATAATAAACCTTATCAAAAGAAACATTAATTTTATGGTAAGTTTCTTCAATACCGGATATAGCCCAATGATTCATTTTTTGCCAAAGCTGAATAGTTTCTTGGTCTCCTTGCTCCCATTTTTTGAGCATTTCCTGAACTTCGCGGAACAATGAAGGATTTTCTTTAGCCTCTTGCTCAAATAAAATATAATAGTCGCCGACAAAATGATCGCCCTTTTTATTCTCCGTTTCCGGCGTTTTATTTTCTCCCCATTTTTGATAGGCTATCATTGATTTACAAATATGAATGCCTCTGTCATTGATCAGATTTAATTTAACGGATTTAATGCCATTTTTTATGAATAAATTATTCATTGCGTTGCCCAAAAGAGTGTTTCTAAGATGACCCAGATGAAGCGGTTTATTCGTATTAGGCGCCGAGAACTCAATAATGTATTTATTTTTTGGTTTTACTTTTAAGGAACTAATGTCTTGTTTTTTTTCTAAAATTTCTTTAATCACCGTGTTAATAAAGATTCCTGAATTAAACTTGAAATTTACATACGGACCGATCGCTTTAGCAGATTCAATAAGACCATCCGCTTTAAGTTTTTCGGTAATTTTGTCAGCGATGACATTCGACGGTTCATTTAAAATTTTTGCCAAAGAGAAACAAGCCAAAGATAAATCCCCCATTTCTTCGCTTGGCGGCAGATTAAATTCAAAAATAAAATCTTTAGGAATATCCTTAAAGTTTTTAAATATTAAATCTTCAATTTTATTTTCCAGTTTGTCCATGCCCGACATAAAATAAATACCATTAATTTTTTGCTGAAAGCGTCTTCAAAATGGCCGCGCCAAATTCTTCGGAAGCTTGCGGGCCATTCGCCGTGATAATATTTCCGCTAATTACCACTGCTTTATCAATAAAAATTGCTCCCCAATTAGTCAAATATTCAATCATCGTTTCTTTATCAAATGGGTCTGTCCAAATGGTGGCATTCTGTCCCTTAAGAACGCCTGCGTTGGCCAAGATAGCCGGGGCAATACAGATGGCGCCCAAAACCTTATTTTTATTTATTGTTGTTTTAGCCACTTGATGAGCGGTAGAATCACTAAAAAAATCTTGCGCGCCGGGACCGCCGATAAAAATAACCGCGTCGTATTCGTCAACATTCAGATCGTCTAATGTTTTTTCTATATTAACCGTTAAGTTGCCATTTTTGCTTTGCGCCTTTCCTAATTTAGAAGAGAAAACATCTACTTTGGCGCCGGAATTTTCCAAAATATTTTTTGTTATTGAATATTCTTGATCTTGAAAACCTTGAAAAGCAATAATTTCGGCGACCTGGTAAGATTTTTTTGTCATATTTTTGTTGATTAGCTTATTGTTGGCAACACAGCCGGAAAAAATAAATGAAATCAAAAATAAAAATATTAATAATTTAATTTTTTTCATTTTCATTGCTCGGATTAATCAATTTAATTTGATCTAATGGGAAATCTACCAATCCTTTATCTTCTAATTCAACAGTAATAATCTGTTTTAAAATCTGTCTACTCACAACGCGCCCCTTCCCTTTAATAGTATCAACAATACTATTAATCGACGGCATCTTGTCTATAATTTCTTTATATTGATCCTCTTCGTACAATAGACAACATTTTAATCTTCCACAAACGCCGGACAAACGATCAATCCCGCGATGCGCGATTTGTTGATCAAAAATCAGCTCGGTGCCGACATTGCCCAGTTTTTTTAAAAAACTGAAACAACATAATGAGTTACCACAGGGACCCATATCTCCTTTTAGCTCTAATTCCTGCCTTTTGCCTAATTGGCGAAGGCGAATGGATTTATGAAATTCTTTAGCTAAATCTCTAACCAGATTGCGAAAATCAACGCGACTATTGGCCGTGAAAGCAAATGTTATCCGTCCACCGTCATAAGAAACCATCACGTCTACCAGTTTCATCTGCAATTTGTATTTTTTAATCAAAGAGTCGCATTTTTCTAATAATTCATTTTTTGATTCGAACTTTTTTTGGTTTTTTTCAAGATCTTCGACTGAAGCTTTATGAAGTACAAATTTTAATTCATTGTCTTCTTCGGCCAAACTGTCATTTTCCTTCCGGGGGTCTACTAATAAAATTGTCTCATCTTCTCCGCGATCTTCTATCTTAACAATTCTTAAAAGATCAATGCCGCGGCCGATCTTGGCAATAATAAAATCATCAACGGAAAAATCGTTTATGCCTATCGGCTTACCGCCGGAAAATTTGGTAAATTCTTGAATTTTATCCCACGGCGCTAATTGAGCCAGAAGAACAATCATTGGTTCATGTTTAATTGATTGAATCTCTAACCCCGTTAGAAAATCAAAGATTTCTAACGGGGCGAGCGGTGTTTACGACAAAGAATAACGCGTAAATCTTTGAATTTTAATATTTTCACCAATGGCGGCGATCTTGCCTGTTAATAATTGTTCAATAGTGATGGTTTGGTCTTTAATGAATATCTGTTTTAATAAGCAAGTTTCGGAGAAAAATTTTTCCAATTTACCGTCAATAATTTTTTCTTTAACTTCTTCCGGTTTTTTGTCATTTTTTAATTCTTCGCGGTAAATTCTTTTTTCTTGTTCAACAATTTCTATCGGCGCTTCGCCGGGAGAAACCCAAGAAGGATTACTAGCGGCAATTTGCATAGCAATATCATGAACAAAATTTTTAAAATCATCGGTGCGGGCGACAAAATCAGTTTCGCATAAAACTTCAACCAGGACTCCGAGTTTTTGATTAGAATGGACATAAACCCCAACCACGCCTTCTTTTGTAGGGCGAGCTTGCTTATTAAAGGCAATCTTTTGTCCTTTTTTTCTTAAAATTTCTAAAGCTTGACTTAAATTATTGTTTGCTTCTTTCAAAGCTTCTTTGCAGTTATTAATACCGGCCCCGCTCAATTCTCTCAGTTCTTTTATTTTTTGAGTGTCCAATTGTTGACTCATATTTATATAAAAAGTATTTATTTAATTAAACTTTTGTTCTTTTCTTCAAAGCGTCTTGAATAATGCCGGACAAATAATTGGTTATTAATTCAATGGTTTTAATAGAATCATCGTTTGCCGCAATGGGATAATCAACAAAATCAGGATTCGCATTAGTGTCTACAACGCCAACCATAGAAACTTTAGCGCACTTCGCTTCTTTTATAGTCGTCGATTCTTTTTTAATATCAATAATAAAAATTACTTGCGGCAAGCGTTCAAGGTTTCTCAAACCCCCAACAGTTTTTTGCAATTTTTGCAGCAATTTTTCTTTTAACAATCTTTCTTTTTTGGTGTATTTAGCGTCCCACTCGCCAGACTCTTTTTCCCTTTCCAATTTTTTCATTTTATTTATCGTATTAGAAATGGCCGAAAAATTGGTTAATGTGCCGCCTAGCCATCTTTCAATGACAAAGGGCATATCAGTGGCAACAGCAAGTTTTTTAATAGCTTCGCGCGCTGTCGGTTTTGTGCCAACAAACAGAACCTTACCGCCTTTACTAACGACATCCGAGAGAAAATTGGCCGCAACTTCAAGCTGTTCAACGGTTTTCTCTAAATTAATAATATT
>JBBTUI010000095.1:0-15284 GCA_038063835.1 Patescibacteria group bacterium
GTCCGCAAACCAGTTCCGCTTTATCTAAGTTCCAGAACAATTACTATGTTGGCGGGGCGGCGGACGAGAAAGGGATAATTGATGGTAGTTTAGACGTACACACTTATAATGATTTACAGGGGCCAGATTCAGATGTTGCCTTCTGCGGAACAGGACTACCGGGTTACCGACCATAATATTAAATATATAAATAATTTACTATGAAGAATAATAAAAATAAAATTTTAGCTGTTCTCGTTTTAGCTTTTATGGTTATTCCGGTTTTGGCTATCGCTAATGGCGACGCCGAACTGCCTAATCCTTTGGGCGAGACTAAAGATATAGGGCCCTTGGCCGCCAACCTTATTAAAGTAGTCTTAGGATTAGTCGGCGTTCTGGCTTTAGTGATGTTTATATACGGCGGTATTTTGTGGATGACTTCCGGCGGCAATGAGCAAAAGATTAAAAAAGGAAAAGATACTCTGGTCTGGGCGACCCTCGGTTTGGCGATTATTTTCTTTAGTTACGCGATAGTTAATTTTGTTTTAGAAACCATTTTGACGAAAGTAAGACAATAGACAAGAGTCTATCGGCTGTGGATAATTTAATTGACTTATTCGCCAACACAATCTATCATTAATATATAATTTATTTCTAATCAAAACGCCCCTTAATAAGGGCGACTTAAAAAGAGGTTTAAAATATGAAAAAGTATCTTTTTGCGACCCTTTTAACCGCAATTCTAGGAGTTGCGATAGTTGTGCCGACAATAGCTTTGGCGCAGACCAACAACTGGGAAATGGGTTTAACCCAATTTCAAGGGCAAACCGGGTTGGGTAACCAGGATCTGCCGACTACTATCGGCAAGATCGTTAATATCGTTTTAAGTTTCCTTGGTTTAATCGCCGTAGTAATCATCATTATCGGCGGTTTTATGTGGATGACTTCCGGCGGTAGTGAAGAAAAAATCGGCGCTGCCAAGAAATTAATGATTAACGGCATTATCGGCTTGCTTATCATTATCATTTCTTATGCCGCGGCCAATTTCATTGTTTCGAGATTAAAAACAGTTGCCAGCTAGTTCTAACTAAACAAACGTATTTTGATTTTAATGGTTTTCTTAACTGATAAAATCAATTCTTATAATAAAACAAGAGCGAATTATCATTTCGCTTTTGTTTTTGTTGTTATTGTCTTGATAGGCTTATTTTTAATCGTTGCGCCGTCTATTTTGGCCCAAGAAAATCCGTTAGACGCTTTGCAAAGCACGGCTGAAACCGCGGGCTTGAAAGGAGAAACAGACGTAACCGTGATTATCGGACGCATTATTAATATCGTCCTGGGCTTCTTGGGTTTAATCGCCGTGGTAATCATTATTATCGGCGGTTTTATGTGGATGACTTCCGGCGGTGACGAGCCCAAGATTAAAAAAGCCAAAGATTTAATACTTAACGGCGTTATTGGTTTGCTCATTATTGTCATTTCTTACGCCGCGGCGAGGTTCGTGGTGGAAAGATTACAGGAAGTCGGCAAGGTAGCTCCGGCGCCTTAGGCGCGTCTTAGTCGTTAAGTTGTTAATTATTTTTGCGGATAAACAAAAGAGGGGCGTTCGCCCCTCTTTTTTATTTGTGGAATTGACTGGGTCGGACATGGTCAGTTATGAACGAAACAAAAACACCAAAAGAAGATAGAAGTTGAATAAAGAAGACAAGATAATGGCGATTTTCATACCCGGTTTTAATTCTTGGTTTTTTTCAAAATAATTTTTCATTAAAAGCCAAAAAAGAAAAGGCAGAAAATCCAGAGCATAGCGATAACCGAGCGTCACATAGCCGGCACCGCCGTAATAAAGGAAAAGAGCTAAGGCGACCGCGCCTATATTGATGATTAATATCTTGGAAAGCCGATCTTTATATTTCAAAAAGAAAAAATACAAAAAATAAGGCGAAGTGATAAAAACACTCATACCGTAAATATTTGGCTTAATAAAAGGCGCCTGAATAGTCAGCGAATCGCCTTGATGGACCAATTGCGGCCCGCTAAGAAAGAAATAATATAAATTGGTCGGCAAGTGTTTGAGGCTTAAAATTCCTTGTTCGCGGGCTTTCGTCAGTTGACTTAGAATAGATTGATTCTTGTAGCCGTTTTCTAAAATATTATTAAAACGCAAATAGTTATAAGTCATCAGCAAGGATAGACAAATAATAATAGGCAGAAGAAGATAAAATAAATCTTTTATTTTGTGGTTTTTTTCTTTTTGAGAAATAAAAATTATTTCTAAAATAAAAAAAATAACATTAAGTCCGGCGGTTAAGCGCGTCGTCAGCATTAAGGCCAAGAATATGCCGATGAGCCAATAGCGTTTTTTGCCTAAATATTCATAAATACTTAATAAACCGAGGACAACCACGATAACCTGGGCGAAATACCAGCTCCAGGGGATAAAAATTATCCCGATCAGCATCGTGGCGAAACAGAAAGCAAATACCCAATGCCAAGCGCCAGTTTTTGAATAACGCAAGCGACGGGCGATTTTAAAGCAGATAAAGGCAATAAGCAGAATAAGCGCAACTTGCGAATATCCCTGATAAAAAAATATTTTAAAGATTCCGGCTAAGAAAACAAAAGGCAAAAGAAGAATGGCGGGAAAAGGGCCAAGAGGCCAGTAATAATGTCCGTGATAAAAAGTGGTATCATCGTTCCAGGCGAAGCCGGGCATTTCCGTAAAATATAACTTGCCTTGCAAAAAAGATTTGGCCAAAAAAGAAAAATGCTGTTCGCTTTTAATGGTTATATTGGTGATTACGCAAATAGCAAAAAAAACTATAAATAAAATAATAATTAAGTTGCGCGAAACAGAATATCTTGTCCAAGCATTCTTAATTTTAGAAATTATTTTTGACATAATTTTATAATCAGAGGCGAAATTTGAGGCGAAGAATGGTTTTAAAAAATTCAACAATTTCTTTTTTGCCGAGCTTTGATTGTCCTGCCCGCCGGTCAGTAAAAGCGACTGGTATTTCTTTAATTTTAAGATTATTTTTTTCCGCTAAATAAATTATTTCTTCCAGCCAGGCATAGCCGTTGCTTTCAATATTTTGAAAGTTTATTTTTTGTAGGGCCGTTTTTTTGAAACAACGGAAACCGGCTGTCAGGTCTTTAGTCTTTATATTAAGCGCTAAGCGCGCGAAAGACATAGCCCCCCAGGAACAAAATTTACGCCATAAATTCCAGTTGATAATTTGCCCGCCTTTAATTTTTCTTGAACCGATAACCAGATCATAGCCTTCTAAACAAGACTCAATTAAGCGCGGTATATCTTTGGGATTATGCGATAAATCAGCGTCCATTTGGATAATCAAGTCAGCGTTGTTTTGAATCGCGAAAGCAAATCCTTGTTTATACGCGCTGCCAAGGCCTTGTTTAGTTGGCCGATGGATAACTGAAAGATTATAATCCTCGGCTAATTTGTCGGCTAAAACGCCGGTGTTATCAGGAGAATTATCATCAACTACAATAATATATGAATTTTCAATCTTGAGCGCGGAAATTTTCTTCACGAGAATTTCCAAATTATCTTTTTCGTTGTACGTGGGAATGACTATGTATGTTTTCATTTTTGTGGATTGATTATTTTTTCTACCGTAGATTGTAAACAGCCGCTTCTTCGTCTTCGTATGTTTTGATAAAAAAAGGAGAATGGTCAAGTTTCAATTTAAGCGGTTTATATGAACCGCCGAATTCTCTTTTCTCCAGTAAAAACCAGGAAGAGTGGAAATCGTTTTTAACAATTTGTGATATTTCTTGGGCGCCAATTTCACTTCGGATGATTTTTTGCCATTTCTCAAATAAATCTTTACTAAAGGCGTACATAAAAGTTTGGTCCAAGCCGTTAATATAATAATGGTCCGTGTCAAAATAAAATAAAAACGGAAAAGTATCCCAGCGCTGTTGGTAGATAATTTCTTTCGGCGGGATATTGTCTTTCATCCATTGAGCCGCTTTTTGCAGATGCGTGTAAGGGCTGCTTTCGTTTAAGCTTTTTTGGTATTCATTTTTTATCTGCAAAAAAGATTGGTCAAAGAAGTTTTTTATGCCAAAAACGATAACGCCGATTAAAATAAGGCTGGCGCCAAAAAGAGCCGCGGCTGATTTTCCTTGGAATAAGTTCTTAATTTTATTTTTAATCTCGGGCCAGTCAGCCCCTTGGAATAATTTATTTAAAACCAAAGCCGAAAAAACGAGAGCCAGCGGCGCGAAGTATTCAATATTCCTCCGGGCTTTTAGGGTGTAAAGCAAGAAAAAGAAAGAGAATAAACCTAAAAACCAACTTTTTTTGCTTTGTTGTTTGGCGTTAGCCGCGAAATAGGCCACGGCCACAACCCAAATTAAAATAAGCGGGAAATTAGTGATTAACAAAGAGGCAGGATTAGGGGGGTACCATTCCGCGCCCACGCCGATTTTGGCGTAATAATTGATAATGGCGATGCGGGTTAATTCAAACCAGTGGAAATAATAAGTTTTTGGGAAATAAGGATTTAAGGTGAGCCCCAAAATAATGCCCGAAAAAACAGACGCTAAAATAATTATATTAGGCCGCGAGAATATGTTTTTTATTAAAAATCGCGCGTTAATTTTTTCTTGGCTTTGTAAGATTGAATAAAACAATTTTCCCAAGATGTAAAAAGCAACAGCCAATATCAATAAAGGAAAAGCTCCGTATAACCAGACATAAACAAAGCTAATTATTGCTATGGGCCGCCATTTCTCTCGGCTTATAAAATAAATAGCTAAAAATAGGATAATAATAGACGTTGCCGGCGCTCGCGTTAAGGAAATCCGCATTAAAAAACCATTGCTTAAAAAAAGGATTAAAATATATAAAAATGGTTTCCGAATCTTCCATTTTTTAAGCAACCAATAAATAGTCAAAAAAACCAAACTGGCCAAAAGGATTGCCGCCAATTTTGTTTTAATCAGCGGTTCAATTTCCAAACCAAAAGAATCCAAATTGGCGGGTGAGGGAATCAACAAAAAAGGGATTAAAATGAGGTGATAGCCGAAATGCTGATTAACGAAAAAATTATTATAAGTCGTATATTGCGTCCAGGGAAAATTCTGAATAATACCCTGGTCTTTTATCATCATAGCCATTTTGGTGTGATAAAATCCGTCCGGGCAAAGCAGAGACGGCGCGCTCATAATCCAAGTTAAAGCCAAAAAGACAAATAAAAAAACCAGCCAATATTCCAAGTGGTTAATTTCTATGAATTTTTTTATTTTTAATAGAATATTTTTAAAAGCCATAAGTTCTTTGTTGATATTTCATTTTAATGTTTTTTCTTGAAAAAGTCTAATCCGTTCTTGTTTTTATTTTTATTTTCAGCTATAATTTAATTGTTGACCTAACTTCTATTTTCTATCCCGACGTTAAGAAGTCGGGACTCCGACCAAGGCGTCGGAGCTTTCTAATTTCTATTTTCTAAATTCTATTTCTTATGTCAGGACATTCTAAATGGGCTAAATTAAAACACACGAAAGGCGCGATTGATGCCAAAAAAAGCGCTATGTTTACTAAAATCGCGCATGTGATTACTATCGCGGCGCGCGAAGGCGGGGGCGATCCGGAAACCAATCCTAAATTAAGAATGACTATGGAGCGGGCGCGAGTAATTAATATGCCTAAAGATAATATTGAACGCGCTATTAAGCGCGGCGCCGGCGGGCCGGACAGCGCCAGCTTAGAAGAAATTATTTATGAGGTTATCGGACCGGCCGGATCCGCTGTTTTGATTGATGTTCTAACCGATAATAAGAATCGCATTGTTTCTAATTTGCGCCGCGCTTTAAATCATTATGGCGGGACATTGGCTACCACGAACGCGGTTTTATGGATGTTTGATAAAAAAGGAATTATTGAAATTGAAAATTATCAAAATCAAATTAATAACTTTGACGAATTTCAATTAGAAGCAATTGACGCTGGAGTAGAAGATATGGAAACCATAGAAACAGATTTGATTTTATACATAAAGCCCGAAAACATGGAAGCAGTTAAAGGTTTCTTGTCCGGTAAAAATATCAAAATTAGCAATGCGGACGTTGAATGGCATGCTAAAAATTTGATTGAAATTGATTCTACGGCTAAGGGGCAATTAGAATCTTTTTGCGCCGAATTGGAAGAAGATCAGGATATCACCGATTATTATACTAACGTGAAGGGCCAGGAATAATAGATTCCGTTAATTCGTTGATAATTCTATTTTCTACTTTCTTGTTTTTATTTTATATTTTAATTCTATTTTCTACTTTCTATCTTCTAACTTTTATGCTTCAGTGGGCGAGAAGAAAAATCAAAAGATTTTTACCTAAATTATTTTTATTAAAAATGTATTATCCGGCCATTTCATTGCTGGCTAATTTTTTTTACGGCCAACCGTCGGAGAAAATGATTGTCATCGGCGTGACCGGCACGGCTGGCAAATCAACCACGGTTAATTTAATCGGACGAATTTTAGAATCCGCCGGCCATAAAGTCGGCTGGACCAGCACTTTGAATTTTAAAATCAATAATCGCGAATGGATTAATAAGACCAAAATGACGATGTTAGGTAAATTTGCTTTGCAGAAATTATTAAAACAAATGGTTGAAGCCGGATGCGAATACGCGGTTATTGAAACTTCTTCGGAAGGAGCTGTTCAGTCGCGACACTTAGGCATTAATTACGATGTTTTTGTTTTTACTAATTTGTCGCCGGAGCACATTGAATCGCACGGCAGTTTTGATAATTATTGCGCGGCTAAAGGCGCTTTATTCGCTTATTTGATGGCGAATAAGCGGAAAATTATCAATGGCCACTCTATAGAAAAAACAAAGATTATTAATTTAGATGATAAAAACGCCGATTATTTCTTGAATTTTCCCTCTGACAAAACTATTGGTTATACTCTTAGAGGAAATAACGCTCATCCTAATTTTAAAATTGACAAGACAATAAAATATGAACAATTTGTTTTGAAGCCGAGCATTAGCGAATTAAAATTTAATGGTGAAAATATCAAATTTTCCCTTTTGGGAGAATTCAACGCTTATAACGCCTTGGCGGCTATCGGTACCTGCGATATTTTTGGAATAAAAGCTTCGGTTGTGAAAAAAGGATTAGAATCAATTAAAATTATTCCCGGCCGCCTGGAACACATTGAGGCTGGCCAACCATTTTCGGTGGTTGTTGATTACGCGCACACGCCGGAAGAATTAGAGAAAGTTTATTATTTTTTGAATAGCGTTAAAAACAGCGGAGCGAAAATTATTTCTGTATTGGGTTCGGCCGGCGGCGGAAGAGATAAATGGAAAAGATCAGAATTAGGTAAATTGGCCGCCACCCTTACTGATGTGGTTATTATCACCAACGAAGATCCTTATGATGAAGACCCGCAAAAAATAATTAATGAAATTAGCGCCGGCGCGAAAAGTATTTCCGAACCCCGAGCTAAAATAATTTTAGAAATACTGGATCGCCGTTTAGCTATTCAGAAAGCCATTTCTCTCGCCGGAGTAGGCGATATAATTATTATCACCGGCAAGGGCTCGGAAGAGTGTATTATGGGTCCGCGCCATACGAAAATTCCTTGGAACGACAAGGTGGTTGTTTTGGAGTTGTTAACCCCTCACATGGGAACGATTAAGGAATTTAATATATTTTCCCTTTGACATATAAAACAAAAACCGAAAATCTATTTAAAATAAAAACATCTTTCTCTACGAAGACAAAACATATCGTTCCCATGTGAGGGGCTGTGGATAACTCCGCCTTGACAAGTCTCTAAACGGGGTTGACAAAATATTTAAAGTGTGTATTATTAGCGAACATAATTAATAATATCCATTAACACTTGTTTAGTTAATTGGAAAATTTAATTTGAAATTCCTCTTAAATTTTATTAAGGGGAATTGTTTGCTTTAATGCAAAATTTTATTGTATAGGAATTTTTAAATAAGTTTTATAAATAAAGGATTATCTAAAATTAAGTAAACCAAGCGCGAGTTATAGAAAGGTCTATACAAGCCGCCTGAATTTTTGACGAAGTCAAAATTTTGGCGAATAGCGCGTCGCGAAGCGATGCCTATGCGCATAATTTTCATAAAAAATAAAAATGGCTACTCAAAAAATCGTTTCGACGAGAAATTTTTTTTCGAGCATTGACTCAACAAAATACCTGCCTGATTTAGTTGAAATTCAAAAAGCTTCTTACTTATCATTTTTAAAAGATGGCATTAAAGAATTATTAAAAGAATTTTCGCCCATCGAAGATTATGTTGGTCGTAATCTTGAACTGCATTTTATAGATTGCTATCTTGATGAGCCGAAATTTGACGAGACGGTTAGTCGCGAGAGAAATCTTACTTATGAGGCCGCTTTAAAGATCAAGGCCAGACTGATCAATAAGAAAACCGGCAAAAAAACAGAGCAAGAGGTTTATTTTGGCGATATGCCGCTTATGACCAATGATGGCACTTTTATTGTCAACGGCATTGAGCGCGTAGTAATTCAACAATTAATCAGATCGCCGGGTGTTTATTTTTCTTCCGAAAACTATAAAGGCAGATTTTTATATGGCGCGAAAATTATTCCTGAGCGCGGTATTTGGTTGGAATTTGAGACTGACTCTAATCATGTTATTTGGGTAAGAATTAATCGTCAGCGCAAGGTAACCGCCACTTCTTTGTTGCGCGCTTTTGGTTATGGCGCGGACCAAGAGATTTTAGCTCTTTTTAAAAAAGTTGACATTGATCCGGATGTTAGATATATAGCTTCTACGATTGAAAAAGACCCGTCCGCGTCCATAGACGAAGGATTAATTGAAGTTTATAGGAAAATTAGGCCTGGTGAAATGGCTACCCCGGATAATGCCAAGTCCCTTATTTACGCCATGTTTTTTAACGCGAACCGTTATGATTTAAGCGATGTTGGCCGTTATAAAATTAACCAGAGATTTAAACTTTTAGTCACAGAGAAGAAGGCTCCTTTTGACGCGAGAATAGCGGAAACAAAATCTCGCGTTTTAAGAAAAGAAGATTTGGTGGTTATTATTTCTGAAATTATAAGATTGAATTTAGCTCAAGAGGAACCGGACGATATAGATCATTTGGCTAACCGAAGAATTAGGGCGGCGGGCGAATTAGTTAACGGTCGGATGCGCGTGGGCATGATGCGCTTGCAGCGCATCATCAGAGACCGCTTGAGCACGGTTGAAGTTAATAAAATAACGGTCGCTCAGCTTATCAATCCGCGTCCGGTTATGAGCGTGGTCCGTGAATTTTTTATGTCCAGCCAATTGTCTCAGTTTATGGATCAACATAATCCCTTGTCCGAGTTAGAACATAAAAGAAGGTTAACGGTCGCGGGTCCTGGCGGTTTGACTAAAGAAAGAGCGGGATTTGAAGTTCGCGATGTGCATCGCACTTTTTATGGCCGTATTTGTCCGATTGCCACTCCAGAAGGCCAGAATGTCGGTTTGGTTGGACATTTGTCTTCTTACTCCCGATTAAATAAATACGGCTTCATAGAAACTCCTTATCGCAAAGTCGTCAAAAGCAAAGTAACAGACGAAATTGTATTTTTAGACGCGTTTGAGGAAGAGCGTCACATTATTACTCCTTTTTCCACAAAAATTGATAAAAATAATAAAATTATCAACCTTCGAGTTGAGGCCAGAGCTTATGGCCGGCCGAGTTTTTGTTCAGTAGATGAAGTGGAATATATAGATATTGCTTCTAATCAGATTATTAGCGTGGCTACATCATTAATCCCATTTTTGGAGCATGATGACGCTAATCGCGCTTTGATGGGTACAAACATGCAGCGACAGGCTGTTTCTTTAATTAATCCTGAAGCCCCTATTGTTGGTACGGGCATTGAGGCGAAAATAGCGCGCGATACGGGTCATTTAGTGATAGCCCCGGAAGATGGTCGAGTGACAGAAGTTGACGCCAGCCATATTAAATTTATAAGTGTTAAAGGGAAGACTTATAATTATTATTTAAATAAATTTATTCGTTCCAACGCGGACACTTGTTTTAATTCGCAAGTCATTGCTGAAAAAGATTCCGTGGTTAAGACTGGAACGGTTTTAGCCGACGGTCCTTGCACTCAACAGGGCGAGTTGGCTTTGGGTAAAAATATTTTAGCCGCTTTTATGGCCTGGGAGGGATATAATTATGAAGACGCGGTGATTATTTCTTCGCGTCTAATCAGAGATGATGTTTTTACTTCTATTCATATTGATGAGCACATTATCGATGTCCGCGAGACGAAATTAGGACCGGAGGTGGTAACGCGAGATATTCCCAATGTTAGCGAAGAAAAATTTAAAAATCTTGACGAAGAGGGAACTGTTTATGTCGGAGCCGAAGTTAAGTCGGGCGACATATTGGTGGGCAAGATTACTCCAAAAGGGGAAACGGAGTTGTCCGCTGAAGAAAAACTATTGCGCGCTATTTTTGGCGAAAAAGCTAAAGATGTTCGCGATACATCTCTTTATCTTGAACATGGCGAGCACGGCAAAGTGATTGGTGTTAAAATTTTCTCCCGCGATAGCGGCGATAAATTGCCGGCCGGTGTTATTAAATCTATTCATATTTTAGTGGCTGATTTGAGAAAAATTCAAATCGGCGATAAAGTAGCTGGTCGTCATGGCAATAAGGGCGTTATTTCCAAGGTAGTCCAAGAGGAAGATATGCCGCATTTAGCCGATGGTACGCCGGTTGATATTATTTTAAATCCTCTAGGCGTGGTTTCTAGGATGAATCTTGGGCAATTACTGGAAACTTGGTTGGGTTTGGCGGCTAAAAAACTTAATTACAAGGTAGCGACGCCGGTTTTTGATGGCGTTAAAGAAGAAATAATTAAGCAAGAATTGAAAAAGGCTGGTTTTGACGAATCAGGCAAACAAATGCTTTATGATGGACGAACAGGACTGCCGTTCGAGAACACAGTGGCAATCGGCTATATCTATTATATGAAACTGGACCATATGGTTGAAGATAAGATCCATCAGCGTTCTATTGGTCCATATTCTTTAATTACCCAGCAGCCTTTGGGCGGTAAAGCCCGTTTTGGCGGCCAACGTTTCGGCGAAATGGAGGTCTGGGCACTAGAAGGTTATGGCGCGGCCAATATGCTGCAAGAAATGTTAACCATTAAGTCCGACGATGTGCCTGGTCGAACGAAAGCTTACGAATCAATTATCCGCGGCGAGCCGATTAAAAATATTTATCTGCCCGAATCATTTAATGTTTTAGTCAGGGAGCTTAAAGGTTTGGGGTTAAAAGTTGAATTATTAAAAGGCGGGCGCAAGGTGGAGATTGAAAAGAGAGAAAAGAAGTAATTTTAATAATTTTATTTTAAATTTATTTGTTTTCTGTTTTTTTTTGCTTTAAGTTTTCTAGATTCTACATTCTACATTCTAAATTCTAATTTTTTATTCGTAATTTAAAATTATGCCTCTTCCTTCTACAACAAGAACTTTAATTTTGCCGGAGACGGGCGAGAAGCAAACCATTAATGATTTTGACTCTATTAAATTAGGCATTGCTTCACCGGAAGATATTCTAAGTTGGTCGCACGGCGAAGTGATTTTCCCGGAAACGATTAATTATCGCACGCAAAAACCGGAACGCGATGGTTTGTTTTGTGAAAAAATATTCGGACCGGTGAAAGATTGGGAATGCGCCTGCGGTAAATATAAAAAAGTCAGGTATCGCGGCATTGTTTGCGATCGTTGCGGCGTAGAAGTAACGCGTAGTTTGGTTAGGCGCGAAAGAATGGGTCATATTAGTTTGGCCGCGCCGGTCACCCATATTTGGTTTTTAAGGGGCGTGCCCTCCAGGATTGGCCTATTTTTAGATTTATCGGTTCAGGCTTTGGAGAAGATAGTTTATTTTGCCAGCTTCGTGATCGTTAGCGTTGACGAAGAACTTAAAAAAGAGACACTCGACCAATTAGAAGAAGAATTTAAGGATAAAAAATCAGAATTTAAAAAACAATTTTCGGTTAAAGTTGAGTTCGAAAAATCTCTGACCGGTTTAAATGAAGCTTATCAAACCACTAAAAAAGAAATTGAAAGCTTAAAGATGAGCAGCTTGCTGTCCGAAATAACCTATCGCAGTCTTTCGGTGAAATACGGACATATTTTTAATGCTAAAATCGGCGCCGAAGCGATTTTCACTCTTTTGAGTAAAGTTGATCTTAGTAAATTAGCGCATGATTTAGAAAAAGAAAAAAGAAAAACAATCAATCCCGGCAAAAGAAAAAAAATCATTCAACGCCTGCAGTTGGTGAGAAATTCTATTAACAATAAAATAAAGCCGGAATGGATGGTTCTTAAAGTTATTCCGGTAATTCCGCCGGATTTAAGGCCAATGGTGCAATTAGACGGCGGTCGGTTTGCTTCTTCTGATCTTAACGATCTTTATCGCCGCATTATCAATCGCAATAATCGCTTGAAAAGATTAATTGATCTGGGAGCTCCGGAGATTATTTTACGCAACGAAAAAAGAATGCTTCAAGAAGCCACAGATGCTTTGACGGATAATGAGATGAGAACGAATAAAACCGTAACGGCTTCGACCGGCCAAAAACGGCCGCTTAAATCATTGGCCGATATTTTAAAGGGCAAACAAGGTCGTTTTAGGCAAAATCTTTTAGGTAAACGGGTTGATTATTCCGGGCGTTCGGTGATTACCATTGGTCCGCATTTAAAGCTTGATCAATGCGGTTTGCCCAAAATGATGGCCATTGAATTATTCAGGCCTTTTGTCATTAGCCGGTTAATCAAATCTGATGTAGTGCATAATGTCAGAAGCGCTAATCGTTATATTGAAACTGGCGCTAAAGAAGTATGGGATATTCTGGAAGACATAACTAAAAATTCTTATGTTTTATTAAATCGCGCGCCGACCCTGCATCGGTTGGGTATTCAGGCTTTTCACCCCATTTTAATTGAAGGTAAGGCGATTCAAATTCATCCTTTTGTTTGCGCCGCTTTTAATGCCGATTTTGATGGCGATCAAATGGCGGTTCATGTTCCTATCACTGAAAAAGCCAAAGAGGAAGCAGCCACTATAATGCTTTCAAGCCACAATCTTTTGAAACCGGCAACCGGCGAACCAATTATCGCGCCGACCAAGGATATGGTCTGGGGCGCTTATTATATGACGACTGTTATTGAAAAACTGGGCTCGGAGATTAAGTCTTTCGCCAATGTTGACGAGGCAATTTTAGTTTATGATTTTAATAAAATTGGCATTCAAGATAAAATTAAAGTCAATTTAGGCAAAAATAATATCATAGAAACTTGCGTCGGCCGTTTGATTTTCAACTCGGTTTTGCCGCGCGGAATTTATAATTTGGATAAACAAATAGACGGTAAATTGATGAAAAGTCTTTTAGCTAAATGCATTGAACAATTTTCGTCCGAAGAAGTGGTGGCTATTTTCGATCAAGTAAAGTCTTTGACTTTAAAATATCTTACTCTTTCGGGTATGTCATGGGGCTTGAACGACCTGCCTGAGTTAAATGAAAAGCCGGCCATTTTGAAAAAGGCCGAAGAAAAAATTAACGAAATCGAAAAACAATACGAAGACGGTCTTTTGGCCGAGGATGAAAGATATTTGAAAACTATTGATGTTTGGACTAGGACCAAAGATGAAATTACAGATTTGTGTAAAAGAAGCTTTAATCCTTATAGTTCAGTTATGTCTATGGTTAATTCCGGCGCTCGGGGTTCTTGGACGCAATTGACGCAAATGGCTGGCATGAAGGGGATTGTCGGTTCGCCGAGCGGTCGTCTTATTGAGTTGCCGGTTAAGAGCAGTTTCAAAGAAGGATTGGATGTTCTTGAATATTTTATTTCTACGCACGGCGCGAGAAAAGGCACTTCGGATACGGCGCTAAGAACAGCCAGCGCCGGTTATCTGACTCGCCGGCTAGTTGATGTTTCTCAAGATGTTGTGGTGCGTGAAGAAGATTGCGGCGACAAAGAAGGAATTTTAATCACCAAAAAAGACAGTGAAGAAATGGGAGAAACGATATGGCATCGCGTCATAAATCGTTTTGCCGCCAAAAAGATTATAGATCCCAAAACCAAAAAAGTGATTGTTAAAGCCGGCGAATTGATTGACGAAGAAAAAGTTAAAATTTTGGAAAAAACCAATATTGAACAAGTTAATATTCGTTCCGTGATGAGCTGCGAAACTTTGCGCGGCGTCTGCGCTAAATGTTACGGTTTTGACTTGTCGGTTAATAAGTTGGTGGCCATGGGAGTGCCCGTGGGCATTATGGCTGCTCAGAGTATCGGCGAACCGGGAACGCAATTAACTTTAAGAACATTCCACACTGGCGGTGTGGCAGGCAAAGACATTACTCAGGGTTTGCCGAGAGTTGA
Organism: Patescibacteria group bacterium; assembly: GCA_038063835.1. Classification (GTDB taxonomy): domain Bacteria; phylum Patescibacteriota; class Patescibacteriia; order UBA2591; family UBA4787; genus UBA4787. The sequence goes on from JBBTUI010000095.1 coordinate 14,425, forward strand.
GGAATTATTTGAAGTTCGTCCGCCCAAACAAAAGGCCATTATGGCCAAACATGACGGCCTAGCTTCCGTGGAAACAGTCAATGATCTGAAAAATATTAAAATTAAACACCACGGCTTCAAGGAAGATATATATTTATTAGATGAAGATATTAAGTGGGAGATAAAAGTAAAAAACGCGGAAGAAATAAAGAAAGGGGATGTTTTGGTGAAATCTGAAAAGAAATCAATCAAGTCTAAGCATACGGGAAAAGTTAAACTAAAAGATGGCCAGATTATAGTTTCTTATGAAGCCGACGACATTGAAGAATATGATGTGCCTATAAATTACGCGGTTTGGATCAAGAATGGGGAAAAAGTTAAAGCCGGCGATCAATTAACGGAAGGCAGTCTGGATTTACGCGAAATATACGAATTAAGAGGCAAGGAGGCCGTGAGAAATTATGTTTTAAAAGAAATTCAGTATATTTATACTTCGCAAGGTCAAAAATTGAATGACAAGCACATAGAAATTATTATTAAACAAATGTTTTCTCGTGTTTCGGTGATTGACGGCGGCGATACCGAATTATTGTCCGGGGATATTGTCCCAATTTTTTTCTTGTTAGAATGCAACCGAACCGCGGAAAAAGCAGAAAAAAAACCTGCTCAATATCAAGAATTATTATTGGGTATCAGTAGAGCCTCTCTTTCAACAGATAGTTTCTTGGCCGCCGCAAGTTTCCAAGAGACTTCCCGCGTGTTAATCGCCGCGGCGGTTAATGGCTGGCCGGACAAGCTTTATGGTTTAAAGGAAAACGTTATTCTCGGCAGAGTAATTCCGGCTGGAACTGGTTGGCTGGAACATCATAAGAAGAAAGCAT
>JBBTUI010000096.1:0-1844 GCA_038063835.1 Patescibacteria group bacterium
CGAGATCGAACGCGTTCGTTTGGATCAGCTAGTCCTGCGTTTGGCCAAGATGGGGATCGATGCATCTGGTTTAGACTTTTTTCATCAGCCCGACAAGGAAATTTTCAAGGAAGCTCGGCGGTGCTTGTATGTTCTCGGAGCTATCAATGAGCGCGGCGAAGTAACGCCCATTGGCGAAGAAATGGCAACTTATCCGTTGTCAGTTAAGTTCGCCAGGATGCTCATCGAAGCCGAGAAATACAATGTCGTAGGCGATGTGATAACTATCGTTAGTTGTTTCGAAGTCGGCGGTATTCTCGATCGTGAGAACGATTGGCGGCATTTAACCGATGAAGAAGGTTCTGACCTGTTGGCCCAGATGGATGTTTTCAATTTGGCTTTGGGGATGGTTAACGATAATGATCGGAAAGAAAACGGCGTTAATCTGGTTCATTTTTCTCGCGCCAAAGAAATGCGCGGTAAACTGGTCGATGAGCTCAACAAAGCAAATCCTTCTTTGAGCTTCGAATCCTGTGGCAAGCGCGGTAAGATACTCAAGGCTTGTTTGGCCGGTATGGTGGATGACCTTTACTTTTACCGGGAAAACCGTCGTGGGTTCTGTCGCCACAACGAGGATGCTCAGGTTCGTCAATTGAGTAGAGACTCGGTCGTCAAAATGGACAAACATGTTGACTGGGTCGTAGGCTTGCCGATTGATATCGAGATCGAAACCTTGTCTGGCTCTAAGCGTGTTCACAATCTACTGACCATGGTTAGCCTGGTCAAACCGGATACTCTGGCTTCTATGGCACCCCATTTGGTAAAAATCGATCGTCGCAGTTTTCGGCTACTTTCAGACAAATGCACCATTGTTTTCAAGGAGTTAATCGTTTTTAACGGCGCGCGTTTGTCGAAGAAAGAGATCAAAGTTCCTCTGGCGGAAATCGAAAGTTTTCTGCCGGAAGGATTAACCCTCGAGGAGCTGAAAAAACAGTTTGCATATGGCGTTGTCTGTGTCAACAATTTTGACACCAACGCGCAGGAGCAAAACTGGCGGCGTGAAGGCAAGTGGTGGATTTGTCCAAATGGCCATCATGTGAAGTCACCCCGGAAACAACGCCAGACGATCTGTAAAAGCTGTGGGGCAACTCACAACAAATTCTAAACGTGATATTTTCAAATATCGGCCGAGCATATAATATGCTCGGCCTTTTCTTTTATATAAAATTTGATTATTTATTATTTATTTTCTTTAATTCCCGAAAAAATTCTTTTTATCTCGTCTCCAGTATAACCCTTTTGTTGAAGAAATAAGTAGAGCTTGGGTTTGATTTGAGCGGTTTTTATTCTGTCGTTTTTATATTTTTTCTCCAACTGTCTGCGTTTAGTTTTAGTTAATTCAATAATTCGCGTCAAATCTTGTTTCGATTCTTTTTTGAAATCATTAATTAATTGATCGACAATATTTTTTTTAATTAAGCGATTAAGCATTTTTTGTTTGATTCTCTGCAGACCATCCTTTTTGTTAATTAAATAATCAAATAGATTGCGCGCATATCGTTCTTCATCCAAATAACCGTATTCTTTAATCAAAACTAGGGCAATCTCCGCGTTTTCTCGGTTATAATTTTGATAGCGCCGAGAGCGGGGATAATGCTTCTTGAGGTCGGTTATTTTTTGGATTAATTTTTCTTCCGAATAATCTCTTTTAGAAAGATAATCTAATATTTTATTGTAAATATTTTTTAAATCAGTATTATTTTGAATCTTTTCAATTAATTCTTCCATACCAGGTAGTAGAAATTCGATGCTTCTTAAAGTGCGATTATTAAGAAACGCGCTGGAAGCAAAGAATTAGTTATTTT
>JBBTUI010000097.1:0-9075 GCA_038063835.1 Patescibacteria group bacterium
TGATAAAAGATTTGAAACAATGGACGCGAGATTTGACGCGGTAGAAGTATCTATGGTTACTAAATCATATCTTGACGATAAATTGGCCGATTTGGAGGGTTCGGTAATTGTTCGTCAACGGAAAGAAGACAAGAAAATGAATCTCTTGGTGGAATTCTTACAAAAAAAGAAAATTTTAGAGAAAGAAGAGGTAAAGGCGCTCAAAGAGATTCGGGTTTTCCCAGGCGCGGATTAATCATTCCATAGAAAGTAGAATTATCAGAAACAGGTCAGACCTGATGTCTGACATCAGGTCTGACCTGACAGGGATTAAAATAAAAATCAAGAATTTAGAATATGGAATTTAGAATATTGAAACAAAAAAATAAATTAATCCTCCCGATAATTATCGTGGTTTTGTTGTCCGCTATTTTTGTCTTATTTCCTCGTTTGGCGTTAGCCCAAGAAGCCCTCGGAAAAGCGGTAGTCGGTGTTTTGGCTTGGGCCATAATGCCTATAATTGAATTAATCGGCGGTTTAATCAGCGTCGTCATAAAGCTATTGATTGATGTGGCGCAATATAATGATTTTATCAGTTCGCCGGTGGTTAATATCGGCTGGGTGGTTATTCGCGATATCTGCAATATGCTTTTCGTTCTGATTATGATTTTTATCGCTTTTGCCACAGTTTTGAAGATAGAAAAATATTCTTACACGAAATTATTGGGCGCGGTGTTTATGGCGGCTATTTTGGTTAATTTCAGCAAATTGATTTGCGGTGTTATTATTGATTTTTCGCAAGTCATAATGCTGACTTTTGTTAACGCCTTTTCAGCCGCGGCCGGGGGAAATATTATTAATATGCTGGGCTTAAATACGCTTTTGACGGCCAGTAAAACTCCGGGGGCTGTAAGCGCCGCCAATCAAGTGGGAGCTTTAATTTTGGGACTTGTTCTGTCTGTGGTCGCCTTATTCGCTATTTTTACTATGTTGGTGATTTTGCTTTATCGTATTATCCATCTTTGGTTCCTGATAATGATGTCGCCCTTGGCGTTTATTAAAAACGCCTTGCCTATCAACATCCCGGGTATCGGGGGAAATTGGGGGGAAGATTTTGGAAAAGAGGTGGTGGTCGGTCCGCTCTTGGCTTTTTTTATTTGGGTTTCTTTAAGCGTGGTGCAACAGGGCGCCGAATTATTGCCCAAAGTGGCCATTGACGACACGCAAATTTCCGCCACTACCTCTGTAATCGCTAACTCCCAGAATCTGCTGGCTTATATCGTCGGCATTTTCTTGCTTTTCACTTCTATTACCGAGGCGCAAAAATTAAGCCAATATGGCGGAGCTTTCGCCGGTAAAATGTCAGGCAAACTCAAGCAGTTGGGTCAAGGCGCGGCGGCTATGCCATTTAAAGGAATCAAAGACAGATATCAAGCAACTAAGGCTGGCTGGCAAGAAACTCGCAGGGCTCGTAAACGAGAGCGTATGGCGCCTTTCGCGCGTCTTGGTCAGCGAATGGGCGAGATGCCTACTCAATTAAAAGGCCAACTTAAAGCCGGGACAATTGGCGCGCTGGGTGAAATGCAGGCTCGAGGCGGGAAGAAGTATCATGATATGTCAAAGGATAGTTTTGGTGAAGCAAAAAGATTACGAGAACTAGCCGAAACCGAAGGAGGTTCGACGACCTCAAAAGGGCAAGCGTCGCTAGCCGAGGCTAAAATGAAAGAACAAGAAGCAGAGAAATACGAACGAATGGCCAAAAGGCGAGACGCGGCTGGTCTCGCATTGCGTAGTCCGGTGAGCTTTATTAAGGGTCTCGGCAAAAAAGAAGAGTCTGCCGAGAATCTCGATAAACAAATTCAAGAAAAAGAACAAGCATTTAAGCTATCAGACGACCAAATTAGCGAAAGAGCGACAGAGATTAAAGAGAAGAGAATGGCAGGCACTGAGCCTGGTTATACCGGAGCAGAAATCGATGCTGAATTGACAAGTAAAGGCATTGTGCCACGAACCCCCGAAGCAGATGAATATATGAAAACGTGGGATCAAGCAAAAGCTAAAGAACAATTAGAAAAAGAAACGCGCGAAAAACCAGAATATATTCAAGCCCAAGACGAAATTGCCCGGCTTAAACAATCAAGAGATGAAAAAAGTATAGAGGAGGTAAAGGCCAATTTAATGCCGGACGAAATTAACGCTAAAATTAAGGAATTAGAAATTAAGAAGCACGATCTTGAGCTTAAAGCCGCCAAAGAAACAGATCCCGCCGAAGCCAAGAAATTAAAGGATGAAGCTGTCAAATTAAATAAACCTATTAATGAATTAACTGATAAATTGGGAACGGCTCAATGGGCGACTAAACAGGGCGCGGTGCTCGCTCGGTCTGGCACTCAAGAGTTAGGATTTGCCAAGAGGGCCAATGTCGGGCGATACGAAGAAGAAGCAAAACAAATACCTAAAGACATAGCCGCTAACGCGGAAAAATTAGCAGACTTGCTAAGAAGCGCTTTATCGCAAACTCAAGGCGGGGCAGCTTTGTTAAAATTAAAAGATTTGCATAAAGATCAGAGAAGTAAACGCCAAACTGATCTTGAATTTGATCAGTATGTAGAAAAACATACCGGTAAGTCCGTTAAGAGTTGGGTTGAACAAAATAATATTCCTCAAGAAGCGTTGGATAACCACGGCATACAATTTGCCGCGGCAAAGGGTCCGACGCCTGAAACGCCTCGTCCGGTTATTGATCAAATTTTTGGGGACCAAAATATGCAAAAATATCTAGACAAGCTTGGTCAGGCATCCGCGGGTCAGGATTTTAAGAATATGGAAAAATCATTAAATAATATAGCTTGGTTAATAAAATTACAAACTAAGGCGATGCAGTACGAAGGCGATGTAAATATTGAACAAATTGGAAATTTGAATAGTAAATTTAATAATTTAAGCTCTCAGCTTAAAAAATTAGATCCGGCAGCTGACCCGGCGGAAAAAGAAAGACTGGCCAAAGAAATTAAAGAATTAGCCGATAAATTAAAAGAAATTAAGCATGAATAGTGAATATTTACAAAAATACCTATTGTTACCACCGGAAACTAAAGAGCAAATCTCAACTTCCGAGAATCGCGAAATTTTTAATCAATTGGAAAAAGAATACCAGATTGATATCGCTGAAATTGTTAGTCGTTTATTGATTAATGATGTATCTTTCAATGATTTATTAAATGATTTAGTAAATAATTATAAACTGAATCAATCCTCGGCGCGAATCGTCAAAGATAGTTTAAGCAAAATTTTATCGCCGATTTTGTCAAATTTGGCCCAAAAAACAAAAGAACCTATTGTTCAACCTGCGGCGGAATTTGGCGACAGTATTTTAACTAAAGAGGAGATCAGCGAATTAGCGGCCCAACCCCATAGTATAAGCGACGCTGGTTTGGATAGGCAGGCCAAGATCGAAGAAATGATCTTGAATATTATGAGTCATTTTGCTTTTCCCGATCCGGTGGCCACGGGCCGTTTAAAAAGCATTATCATAAATTATTTAAAAGATATTCGCGATGAAATTGAAACAAAAGATGTTTTAACGCGTTCGTTCAAAGTGGGTGGAATGGAATTTGACAATAGCCAAACGGATTTTTTAATTTCTGTTTTAAAAAGTAAAAAAGAATTACTGCATCAATTTGAGTCCAAAGCAGAAAAAGTTTCAGCTCCTTTGCCTCCGGCAGATGGGGGATTGGCTCAAGGCGTAAAAACGACGGCAGATTTTATGGTTAAACCGGCCGAAGCAGGCAACGCCGCGTTAGAATCTAAAGAAGAAAGCAAAAGGGTTCGATTTGAGGAGGGAGCTATGGTGGGTTTAGAGACTTTTCAATGTCCGCTTCCCGAAAGAGAAATAGCCGGACCAACAACTGTCAAATTTTTGCCCAGCGAAGAAGAAACTAAAAATGAGTCTTTGTCTTTGAAAATAAAAGATATTCCTTATATAGAACCCGAACCCATTGAACCAGCTGAAGAAGTTTTTCAAAAAATAGTTGAACCGTCGAAGATTGAGCCAGTCGTGGCTGAAGCGCCATCAATTTTGTCCAGCGCTATTTTGCCAGAACGTCCAGAACCAAAATTTCAAGGGAAAAGAGAAGATATATTTACAGAGCCATTAATTTTGAAGCGGGCATTGCCGGACGAAACGCAAAGAGGAAGAATAGCGATTGAAGAAGTTAAGGTTACGCCCAAGATTTATGGGCCGGCAGACGAGTTAAGGACTATTCGTTTGATTGATTGGCGCCGCTGGAAAAATCCCAGAGAAGCGGCCAATCGCGTTCAAGATAAAATTAATTTATTGGCTGAAGATTCGCTTTTGAAGGCCGCGCAAGGCATCAAGGCATGGAAAGAATCAGAGGTAAATAGATTATATTTAGAAATTGGCTTAGAGGCTTTAGCCAAAGAAAAAACAATTGAAGAGGTAATCAGTAGTCGTCTTAAGGAGAATCAACCGGCTCTAACTTTTGAAGATTTTAATACAATTTCCGAATTGAACGAAAAACTCAGATTTTGATCAACTAATTTACGAATCATCTCGAATATTCAAATGGACGAAAATCATGACCCAACAAACAACAAACTAATATATCCCGAGTTAAGTTATCAAATTGTAGGAGTTTTGTTTGAGGTATACAATCAGATCGGTCCTGGTTTCTCCGAAAAGTATTACCAAAGAGCGATTGCGGCAGAATTAAAGAGTGTTGGTCTAAATTTCAAAGAACAATTTTATGCCCCTTTAAAATTTAAAAAAGAAAATATTGGACATCAATTTTTAGATTTTTTAATAGAAAATAAAATAATTTTAGAAATTAAGAAAAACGAACGGTTTTCGAGGAGAAATATTGAACAAGTTCTTGATTATTTAAAAACTAATGAGTTGAAATTGGCCATTCTCGCTAATTTCGGCTCAAAAGAATTAAAATTTAAAAGGATTATTAACTTTAATTAGTAAATTTGTAATAGATTTGTAAATTCGTTGATTCTATGCAATTTATCGTCCCACAATTTATTGACATTGAGCCTCGTATTTTGGGCCCTTTAACTCCAAGGCAATTTATTATTTTAATTATTGGTCTTGCTTTGGAATTTATCGCCTATAAATTGTCCGATTTTAGCTTATTTTTAGTGGAGGGAGTAATAATTTTGATCATTTCCGGCACGTTGGCTTTTGGCCGGGTTAATGGCAAACCAATCCACTTCTTTTTCTTAAATGTTTTTCAAACCGCCAGAAAACCCAGATTAAGAATTTGGTGTCAGGTTGCGGCAAAAATTAAAGAAAAAGATTGGGCGAAGACAAAAATTAAAATTGACATTGAGGCGCCGCGCAAACCGTTAAGCACCGCCAAGCTTTCCCAATTATCTCTTTTGATAGACACAGGCGGCGCCTATAAAGACGAATCATGAAGCGTAGAGCGTGGAGCGTAGAGCGTAAAGCACGAAGCTACAAGTTATAAGTTTCAAGTTTCAAGCTCCAAATTAATTATAAATTACGAATTATGAAATCTGAGAAATTGGCCGGCAAAAAAATATCAACTTCCACGCAACAGTACTTGGATATTTCGGAAATAAAAAACGACGCCGTTATTTTAAAAGATGGAACTCTTAGGGCGGTTTTGCTGGTTTCTTCTATTAATTTCGGCTTAAAGTCGCAGGAAGAACAAGAGGCGGTTATTCAGGCCTATGTCCAATTTTTAAATACATTGGAATTTCCCGTACAAATCGTTATTCAATCCAGAAAATTCAATATTGCGCCATATTTGGAAAAATTGAAAACTTTGCGCCAGAATCAAAAAAATGATTTATTGCGCGTCCAAATTTCTGATTATATTGATTTTGTGGGCGAACTGGTGGAATTGGGCGAGATTATGAGTAAAAGATTTTATCTCATTGTTCCTTATAATCCTGCCGGCGATAAAAAAAGGGGATTTTTCACTCGTTTGCAGGATGTGTTTTCCGCCGGTATGCTTATTAAATTAAAAAAGGAAAAATTTGAAGCGTATCGAGAAGTGCTTTATCGCCGTGTTGATAATGTGATTAGCGCGCTTTCCAGTATGGGTCTAAAATCCGCGCCCTTAGACACCCAAAGCATTATTGAATTATTGTATGAAACCTATAATCCGTTGGAGGCGCAAACCCAAAAATTAACCGACATAAATGAATTAAGGATTGATGATTAGAATATAGAATTTTTTATTCGTAAATTTGTAAAGATTTGTAAATTCGTTGATAAAATTCTACTTACTACTTACTACTTACTAACTTCTAATTTATTATGGTCTTTGATCTAAAAAAAATTGACACTAAACCGCCCATTGAAGCGATAAAAAAGGAAGAAAAAGAAACACTGGAGAAAGAGAAGACAATGGCAACCAAAGAGACGTTAGAGCAAGAAAAGGCTTATTTGGCTGGCGTCGTTTCGGTTCGTGATCTTATCGCCCCGGCTTCTATGAAAATTACGCCCAACTTTCTCCAATTGGGCGATAAATACGCGCGAACGATTTTCGTAATTGCTTATCCGCGCTATATTGCCGTTGGTTGGTTCGCGCCAATTATTAATTTTAACGGGCCGTTGGACATTGGTATGTTTTTTTATCCCGTGCCTTCCGGCGAAGTTTTAAAACAACTGCAAAAGAAAACAGGAAACTTAGAGCAAGAAATAGCGGCTGAACAGGAAAAGGGTATGCCGCGCGATCCGTTGAGAGAAACCGCTTTAAGGGACATTGAAAAATTAAGAGACGACTTGACGACCGGCGTTGAGCATTTTTTCCAATTTGCTTTGTATGTTACTATTTATGCCGACAACCCGAAACAACTTGATAATATTTCGGAGAAGATAGAATCCTTGTTCGGCTCAAAACTGATCTATACGAAAAGGGTTTTATACCAAGCCGAACAGGGTTTTAATTCTACGCTGCCTTTGGGCAATGACGAATTAATGATTAATTTTAATATGAACAGCTCGCCGGTCGCTTCTTCGTTTCCGTTTATTTCATCTGATTTGACTTCTAATGACGGCGTTTTATACGGCATCAATCGCCACAATAATAGTTTGATTCTTTTTGATCGTTTCAGTTTGCAAAATGGCAATATGGTTGTTTTCGCCACTTCCGGCTCAGGGAAAAGTTACGCGATTAAATTGGAAATTTTAAGAAGTTTGATGCTCGGCCTGGATGTGCTTATTATTGATCCGGAAAAAGAATATAAATATTTGTCCGACGCGGTTGGCGGCACTTTTATTAACATATCTTTAACTTCAGAAAGCCGTATTAATCCATTTGATCTTCCTCGGCCCACTGCGGGCGAAGTGGACACGGCCAATCTTATCCGTTCCGCGGTTATTGTCCTAAAGGGTTTATTAAAAATTATGATTGCCGCGCCCGACGAGAGAGGGGTTCGTCAATTCACGCCCCAAGAAGATTCTATTATGGATCGGGCGCTTTTAGAGTCTTACGCGAAAAATGATATTATGCCCGGCGTTGATTTATCCAAGGTTATTATGCCTACGCTTTCCGATTTAGAGCAGATTTTAGAGGGAATGGAAGGAGCCGGCGATCTGGCCGAGCGCTTAAAAAAATATACGGAAGGGACGTTTTCCGGCTTGTTAAATCATCAGACTAACGTGGAAATAGACAATCAATTGGTTGTTTTCAGTGTGCGGGATTTGGAAGATGAGTTGAGGCCGGTGGCTATTTACACTATCGTCAATTATATTTGGAATATTGTGCGTTCACAGATGAAAAAAAGAATATTGGTGATAGATGAGGCCTGGTGGCTGATGCAGCATGAAGATTCAGCCCGTTTCATTTTTGCTTTAGTCAAGCGTTGCCGCAAATATTATCTTGGTATAACTACGATTACGCAGGATGTTAATGATTTCTTGTCGTCCGCTTACGGCAAGGCGATCATTAATAATTCGGCTTTACAGCTTTTATTAAAACAATCACCGGCGGCTATTGAGAATGTGGCTTCTACTTTTATGTTGACCGAAGGAGAAAAATATCTGCTTTTGGAATGCGGCGTGGGCGAGGGTATATTTTTTGCCGGCGCCAAGCACGCGGCTATCAAAGTGATAGCCTCTTATTCGGAAGATCAGTTGGTCACCACGGATCCGCGGAAAATTTTAGAAATTGAAAAAGCCAAAAAAGAGTTTGCTGACTCGTTGCTGGCCGAAGAAGAGAAAGCGGACGATTAAAAAATTTCGTAAATTTGTAAAGATTCGTAAATTCGTTGATAATTCTACATTCTAAATTCTAAATTCTAACTAATTATGTCCAAAAAGAAAATTTTAATTATTGCTTTAGTCATTGTTGTTTTGGGGTTGGGGATTTATCTTCTCGGCTTATGGTATTCCAAAGAATCCGCGCCCAAAGAGATCCGCGTGCAAGATAATTTAGCCAGTAATCAACAGAATGTTCCTGCCAACGGATCAATAACGGAGAATAAACTGCCGTCATTAAGCGCGGAAGAAATAACCAAAAACGAATTGACGCCTATCGCTCGCTCGTTTATTGAACGCTACGGAAGTTATACTAAAGAAAACGCGATTATAAGTCTTCAAGAGTTGTCTGAATCTATGACGCCGAAATTAGTAAAACAGAGCGAGGCGGTTATCAATCAAAATAAAACCGATTTCCAAGAGATAACCACCAAAGTGATTTCTTATAATTGGCAAAAAATAGAAGAAAATAACGCTGTTTTTGAGGCGGTTTGCCAGCAAAAAGAAATAAGAAGCGGACAAGAAAGCATTTCTTATAAGAATGTGGTTTTATATTTTGTCAAAGAATCCGCCCAGTGGAAAGTTGACGATATTGTTTTTTCCAACAAAGATTAGCCCGTTTCTAAATTCTAAATTCTAAATTCTAATCAATGCCCTCTCTTAATGAAAATAAAATTGCCCGCGATTTAGAACGCCAAAAGACAACCGACAGGCTTCAAGGCGCGGGAGTTAATGTTGGCAAAATGCCGAAATTTCTGCGTAATACCGTAACCGATAAATTGCCCAATCTTTTAGATAGGAGGCAGGATGGGCGTGAAGAAGAATCAGAAACAGAAGATGAG
>JBBTUI010000098.1:0-3083 GCA_038063835.1 Patescibacteria group bacterium
TTAATAACCTTTTTGGTGCCTTTCTTGAATTTTCTTTTTGGTTTTTAAAAAAGCTTTTTCCAAATCAATATGGTGTCGGTTGGCAATAGTGGCTAAACAAACCAATAAATCGCCAATTTCTTTTTCTAAATCAACTTTGATTTTTTTGCGATTTTTATTGCCATCAACCTTTCTGATCATTTCCGCCACTTCGCCGAATTCTTCTATTAAAAAAAGAATCTCGGTTTTTTCGTCAACCGGCTTGGAATTTTTTTCCCAATCTTCTCTAACCCAATCTTGAGCTTCTTTTAATCTAGTCATAAGAGACAATATTTTAGTTTTCTAATTTAAGAGACAAAAGTTTGGAAACTTTGTCTTCGCCCATGGTTATGCCATAGAGTATGTTGGCGAAAGACATTACGCGGCGATTGTGGGTGATAATTAAGAATTGTGTTTTGTCGTCTAATTCTCTTAGGATTTCGCCGAAACGTTCCGAGTTTTCTTCGTCCAAGGCCGCGTCCACTTCATCTAAAATAACAAATGGCGGTTTATTAATGGCGATAATCGCGCAGATTAAGGCGATTGAAGTAAGAGTTTTTTCGCCGCCGGATAGAACTTCAATGTGTTTAACTTTTTTGCCCGGCGGCGTGGCTAAGATTTCCACGTCATAATTTTGTTTTTTTTCTTTTTCCAGTTCGTCTTCGGCATCAATCTCTTTTTCTTTATCTTTTTCTTCGTCGGTCGACTCTTTTTTTTCTTCGTTCTCTTCCTCGCATTCTAATTTTTTAAATATTAATTTCGCCTTGCCGCCGCCAAAAAATATTTTGAAATATTGGTCAAATTTTTCATTGATCTTGTTAAACGAGTCATGGAATTGGCTTTCAACGATTTTATCTAATTCGTTGACAACGCGATTCAGCGTTTGCATGGCCTGCTTTAAGTCGGTGGTTTGAGCGGTTAAAAATTCATAGCGGTTTTTGCATTCCGGATATTCTTTGGTAATTTCCGGGTCAATTCCGCCTATCAATTCCATTTGTCTTTTTAGGCGTTGTATGGTTTCCGTTAGATTTTGGTTTTCCTCTAATTGAATTTCTCCGCTGTCAGTTATTTGGATGGACGTTAAATCAGTCGCGCCTGTTTCTCGTCTTATTTCTTCGCGCAGAGATTCAATCTTGGTCTCCACGCGGGCGCGCCCAATTTTTATTTCATTTTCTTCGGCGGACAATTTATCAAGCTTTAGTTGCTCGTCGCGGATAATCCTTTGCGTGCCGGTTATTTTGTTCATTTTCTCGTTTTCTAAACGATTTTCTTCAGCCAGTTTTTTGTCTAAATCATTCATTTGACCGTCCAACCCGCCAACTAAATCATTAAGCTGGTTAATTTTCTGCTCTAATTTATTTAATTCGTTTTCTCCTAAATTATCCTCGGTTTGAGGTTCTTCGATTAGGGCTAAAATTTCCCTAATTTTATCTATCTTATTATTTAAGCTATTTAACAATTCGTCGCGGTTAAGTCCTGTTTTAATTTTTTCAGTCAAATCGCAGTAAAGATTAATTAGTTCTTTCAAGCGTTCGGCTATCAAGGTCAAGTTAACATCGGATTTAATGCGCCGGCCGGTTTTTTCTCTTAGGGCGGTTTTTAAATCAATCAATTTTTCTTTGATGTCTGTTCGTTCTTGGAGATATTCATCTTTTAGGTGTTGGAGGCGGCTATATTCGTTCCTCAAATTTTTAAATATGTTGCCGGCGGTCGGCGAAAAAACATCAGCGAATTGTTTTTGCAGGGCTTCAAAATTATGTTTCGTTGAATTGTATTCTTGTCCGACGGTCGATAATTTGTTGTTGATGGCTTTGAGCTGACAGATTAGGTCATTTAAAAGTTCTTCATAGTATTTTTTTTGGAAAAAACGCAGACGGTTTTCAATTTCTTGGCGCTGTTCCAGTTTTTTAATTTGCCGCCCCAACGAACGCAGGCGCGGTTCAATTTCTTGCAAAACAATTTCCGCTTGATTTAAGTTTTCTTGGGTTTTGGCTAATTTTCTTAGGGCTGCGTCTTTTTTGATTTGATATTGACGCACGCCGGTTGCTTCGTCAAAAAATATTTTTTTCTCATTAGCCGAACTGTGCAGAATGGCGTCAATCATGCCCTGGCTAACAATACTGTAGCTTTTTTGCCCAACATTAGCTTTAGCCAAGAGCATCACAATGTCTTGCAGTCTCGTCTGGCTGTTATTAATAAAATATTCGCCTTCGCCATTGCGGTAAACGCGGCGCGTAATATTAAACTGCTTAAAGTCAATCGGCGCCCCGTTATCTTCATTATTAAAAGTTATAGAAACTTCTGCCAAACTAAGGCGAGATTTTTTTTCTGATCCGGAAAAAATAATGTCTTCCGATTTTTTTCCACGCAAAGATTTTAAGCTTTGTTCGCCCAAACCCCAGCGAACAGCTTCTAAAATATTGGACTTGCCCGAACCATTTGGACCGACGATAGCGGTAATGCCGCGGCTTAGATCGCCGGACGGTTTGGGAAATTCTAAAATAGTTTTATTGGCAAAAGATTTAAAGCCGTTAATTTCTAATCTTTCTAAATGCATTGATGGAACTTAATATTTGTTAAGTGTATTTATTATTATAACATTTTTAAAAATTTATGGAACTATACCCCCACACCACAATTTGTTAAAATATGATTGGAGGTTCTACTTTTTTAAACCTACGAATACTATTTCTAAAATATGGACTAGGTCGGTCTCCGCCAGCTGGCGGATTGGTGTGGGGGTATACAATGTATTAATAGATATATGTTTTTGTGTATAATTATATTGTTTAAATATATGTTTTAGTGTATAATGAAGTTAGAATATGGAATATGGAATTATGAATTAAGAAGCGAAAAGCGCGAAGTTCCAAGTTATAAGTTTCAAGTTATGAATTTATACAAAAAATTATCTAACGGGGTTTATATCCTTTGCCTGCTTTTATGCTTGCCTAATTTTGTGTTTGGGGCGCCAGTCCAAAGCAACACCAAAGGCACTTTTTTGGATGAATTTAGTGATAATCAAGGCTTATCTTCTTCAACCAGCGTGGTTGGCCGAGATGGTT
>JBBTUI010000099.1:0-7853 GCA_038063835.1 Patescibacteria group bacterium
CCTTGATTATGTTTATCAAGATACTGATGACAACGCTTCGGACTTTTTAATCCAAACCGCGCCCAATCCGCAGAATTCAGGAGATATTTACACGGGATCATTGCTTTACAGTGAAAATTTTGACAGCAATCAAGCGCAGGATTGGGCAACTTCTTATACTTATGGCGGCGCCTGGCAGATCGATCCTATTCCAGGCGTGACATGGGATGCTTCCCAAGGTCAGTATCGTCTTATTGTTCCTGCCAAAGATCAGGGCTCAAAGAGCATCTATCAAGGAGGCTACGATTGGCAGGATTATACTTTTTCATTAGACGTGGCTTTGAATGACGGGGTTGATCGCAATATAATCTTTCGCTATCAAGATGATCAAAATTATTATAGTCTTGGCTTGAGGGGTTTTTGGCATCATGCTTCTAATGATACGCCGGTAATTTATTTGGCCAAATGTTATCAAGGAGTTTGCCATGGAGATTCTTATTGGCAATATTTTGCCGCTTATCATTTTTCTAATCCTCAGGCTCTTAATAATGAAGTAGCCCAAATTAAGATTAAGGCCGTAGGGGGGCGGACTCAAGTATTCTATAATGAAAATCTCGTAATTGATTATACTGAAACAAAAGAAAATTATTCTAATAGCGGAACTATTGGTTTTTTGGGTTGGTCCGGCGGCTACCCCCAAGTAGACGTGGGTTTTGATAATTTAACGGTGCGAGAAGAATAAAGCTGAGCGCCCTTATTATCGTCCCATCAACTTACCGAGACGGAGTCGTGAGATAGACAAAGAATTTTAATTAATGGGGCAGAATTTCTACTACCCAGTATGTTTAAAAACAAAATAGCTTTGATAATTTTGATTAGCAAAATTAGATTTTTGCTCTTGACTTTTTGCTGATTTTCTGCTATGATTAAAATATGTTAATAAAATAGTTCATTAAATTTTTTTCATAAAGAAAGGAAATACCATGAGCACTAGATCCTTGATAAACCAGATGGTTAACAAGGGCGCGAGTATTTCAGAAATCGCTCGCGAATATTCAGGTCCTATTCATCTCAAAGAAGCCGCTCTGGCTTTCGCGATCACACAGGCAAAAACCATCGTCGGCCAGGTCGATAAGATTAAGGAGCTGACTATGGGCGAAGATGATCCGCGGGTTATTTTGGCCAAACAGGCAAGAATGGTTCTTTGCGTAGCTGGCGGAGATGTGCGGAAGATCGCGGCTTTACTCAAGGAATTGGTAGGCGCAGAGAGCAACACCGACGAGGCGGCTCAACTGATTGCGCTTATGACAGGGGACTGGAACGAACAGGCCGTTTTGATCCACAATTACACCGCGGACGAGGCAATGCGAGAGGCTCTGATCGCTCCCGACGAAGAGTCTGAACTAAAAGAGTCTTTGAAGCGCGCTCACATCAAGATGGTGTTAGCTCAAAGTCCCAGCGAACAATTTATCGCCGAATCCGAAATAATGGCTATATAAAAGCCAAAAAATTTAATCCCCGCACCAAGAGTGGCGCGGGGATTTTTATTTGTTTCTCCGCGCGAAAATTTTCCAATGAATATCGCAGAGGATATGAGCGCGGCAAGAAACAAATAACCCCTTACTAATTTTGCCGATATAAAATATATAAATAAAACAATAATAAAAAGGTTAGATACTTTTGCGAAGCGCGGGCGCGAATAGCGCTCTCTGTTATGGGCGAAGCGCTTCGCCTTCCCGTAATTTCGCAAAATTGGTAACGGGGTTTTAAGGTTGATTATTGTCTATTGTTTTATCTGTGGCGCCAAAAAATTCAATCGCCCGGGTTAATTCTTTGTGATCTTTGGCGTATTCGTTAATGTCTATATTCTTTTGGTAGGCTTCACAGGCTTGCAGAACGGCCATGGCGCCAGCTTTGGTGCCGTCAGGATGGGCGTGTACGCCCGCGCCCATTGTGGTTATAAAATCAACCGTGCCCATAATATCAATAATAGCTTTTAGCTTGGTCGGGTTAAGCCCACCGGAAAGAATAGGTGTAGATTTTTTAACTCCGTCTTCAGTTTCTATCCGGGCTAAATCTTCATCAACGCGAGAAATCTTTCCCCATTCTTGGGAAAAGAAGTATCCTTCAGACTTAAACTTTAAAAGCGCGTGCGAGGCGACTAAATCTTCATCCGGACTGCCAGCCATTTTTCCGACTCCGGACGTGCCCACGTGAATGCCAGAAGCGCCGGCTAATCTGGCGAATTTAGCCAAAACTAAATTGGTGAAACCAATCGGATTTTCTTCTCGGGTGAAAGCGCCGTGCATGGCGCGATGAAAATGGAGAAAAACGTCAGGATAGTGCCGTCTGATGGTTTGAACCGCCGTCCAACCGGCCGTAATACCATCAACGAGAAAAGCGTAACTGCCCGGCTCGAAAGTGTTTTTAATTAATTCCGCTCTTTTAATCATTGTGTCAAAATCGGCAGCCGAAATATTAAAGGAATGTATTTTTTTGTGCCCGGTTTCTTTGACTGCTTTATCCATTGCTTGCTTGACGCCTTTAACCATTTGTTCGTATGGGCAAAAATCTTGATCAGCTTGCGGTTCGTCATTTTTAACGAAGTCGCCATCGCCAGACCAAAAATCATAACAAACTTCCGCGTATTGAGAGGCGGTTAAGCCCATTTTAGGCTTAATAATCGTGCCCAAAATCGGCCGGCCGTAAACATTTAAATATTTTCTTAAATTATCAATATTGCAAGCCGGGCCGTCATATTGTTCCAGCATTTCCTGGGGAAACCATACGTCTAAAAGTTTTAAGGCTTTGGCTTCTTTCATACCAAAAACATTGCCGACGACATAAGTTAAAATGTTTTGGATATTCCCGCCGCGGTCAAACAAGCGCCAAGGATAGGCGATCCAAACCAGATTTTTTTGTTCATCAACTTTGTAAACTAAAGCGTCTAGAGAATGAGAAAATTCAGTGGCCGTACCCACTTCCAGATTCGAGCCGGTTGATGATTCGGCTGCCACTTCGGTGGCCGCGGATAAAAGATCGCCGCTCTCCGGAACTAAGTGAAAAACCGCCAACATATATTGGCCGTTCTGCGGATTGGTTAGATCTAATTTAAGATAAGCTTTTTGCATAAATTTTATTTATAGATTAAGTTCACATTCTTTATTATATTATCTTTCGCAATAATATTCAACCTTTTTAAATTGACCCCGTTAGAGATTCAGCCAAGATTTTCTTTTTAGGGATTATTTTAAGCGATAGCGCCTCGCGGCTTCTGGCGGACTATTACCACGCGTGATTTTAAATCTCTAACGGGGTTGACAAAAAGGCAATTTTTAACTATGTTTAAATGAACAAAAAATAGTTCTTTAATAAAAGGAGCGGATCGTGAGATCTATAAAACCAGAATTACACTACGCCGTCTTAAAAGGATGGTTATCCTGTCGTTTTAAGAAATGGTTGGAAAAACAGTCTCTTGAACATCAGTGTTCGCCGGACGATTTACTCAAGGTGATTTATGAAACCATGCGGCTTATTTCCGAACGGATTTTGGAAATTTTAGCTGCTGAAGAAGGGAAAGCGGTTGATTGTCCTGTTATTCTGATTCTTGACGTGCCGTCTGAATTGGCTGGTCTGAAGTTAGCCGTTAAGCGCAGCCAAGATCCGGATTTTTTCTGCAATCAAGCCAGAGTTAGGAAAGAATTGGGCAATGCCTATCTTGGTTTGTGGATGCAGCGCCAAAATCATTATTTAGCTGAAATAGGTGGTTCTGGTCGGCGTTGTGTTGGCATGGCCGCGGAAATAGGGGTTGCTTTCTATGATCGGCTAGTTATGAGCTTGGTGGATGATTTTTCTCAGATCAATCGAGAGAAATTTCTGTCGGCCTTATCAGAAGAAGTTTTGCATTTTTACCAGTGGCAGACGAAAGACCCGAATCATCTTCTGGCGGTGACCGAGTTGGTCAAGGCGTTAAAGGAAACCAATGATGTGTTTCGAAAAACTGGCATAGATCAAGAGATCGAGGCCAAGTACGGCATTAAGAAAAAGAGCGAAGAGCTGGTCGAGGCAATAAAAAACGATCAAGGCTTATTCGCGTCAATTTTTAATGTCCTAAAAAAGACGCTTCTTTAATTGAGGCGTCTTTTATATTTTTCTAAAAAATGGTATAGTACAGTTATTAAAGGTCGCGGCAAATTAACAATTCAACAAAGAATATTTTAAAAAATTAAAAATATATTTAAATTTATGTCTAAAAAATTATCAAACAATAGTATATTTACTGGATTAAGTATTTTTGTTTTAACTTTATCTATAGTAATGCCGGTTTTGGCTCAATCCGAAACTTATGGTCCGCCTGCCAACATACCGGATGCGGGCTCTATACCAAGCGGCCAATATGGTCCGCCGTCCAATTTACCGAATATACCATCAGCCGGTCAGCAAGGTCCATCTGAAGAACAAATTAACGCTATGCAGAAGAAAGGCGAGGAGCAGCAGCTCAAGGGTATGAAACAAGGAGCTACTGGCATAGAGAAAGCCCTTAAGCAATTTGAGAATACATATGCTGGTATGGAAAAAAAGGGATGGAAATTTCTCCTGCCACCAAAGAAAAATTACAAAACTTGAGAAAGGATATTGAAACTATTAAATCAGCTCAGACTGCTGACGAGATAGGGAATATTGATTAACAGGCGATACAAGACCAGATTGAAATCTTGGGCGACGATGTTGGAAAATACCAACAGATGCAGGGTTTAAAGAAGATGCTCGCAAGTATGGAACGAGGGATGGTTTCGTTTGATAAACAGCTCGTTAAATTGCAAAAACAAGGCTTGGTCATACCGAGCGATATTACCGAAGACGTCGCTAAATTAAAATCTGGCCTCGCGGTTATTAAAGCAGCCAAGGGTCCAGATGAACTTGATGCAGCCAATCCGGACGAATTGGGGGATTTAATGCAGAAAGTCAATGAAAGCCGTCCACAATTAGAGATGTTGGCTAAATGGCCGCGCATTTTACGTCAAGCCGATCAACAGATTGCTCGCAATCAAAAAGAAATAGTCAAAACTAAGGCTTTGGTGGATCGTCTTAAAGTCAAAGGAGTGGATGTATCCGAAGATTATGCTACTTTTAAGGACAATGTTAATAAATTAAAAATAGTCAGAGACGAAGCAAACGCCTTAATTAAAGCGGGTCAAAGCGAAGAAGCCTTTAATAAAATGGAAGACGAATTCTTCAGTAAACTTGATGATATCGGGGAACATCAGCGCGTTATTCAAGCGATGAGCAATCTGAGTCGCTTCAGTGTGGAATTTAAGAAAAGCATGACCGCGGCGCAAAAATTAATCCAAAAATTGGCTAAACTTAAACTAAATACTTCAGAATTAAAGAGTGTTTATGACCAGGCCTTAGCCAAGGGCAATGAGATTGTGACTATGATTAAAACCAAACCGATCGACGAAGATACTATTCTCGCGGCCATGGATACTATGGAGAGCTTAAAACAGGATTTCCAGAATAAAGCGGATGAATTAATTGGCGGACAAACAATGCCCTGGGAAACTAAAACTCCAGCTCAGTTTCAGCCGATGACTTTACCGAAAGACTTTGATAAATATATACCGCAGCCTACTTCAGTTAGTCAATAAATTTACTTGTCGATAAATAAATAAAACGACCCCGCTTCAACGGAGCCGTTTTTATTATCAAGCGAGCGAGAGAAATGAAAAACTTCGTTTTTCATTTCCGAGCGAACGCAGATAACACGGGGTTAATGCCCCTTATTTTACTAGGAATTATTTGTTTATTATAAATATTTTTATAGAAAAAGGACACAGATTCTTGTCTGTGTCCTCTATGTTGCAATGGCAATGATTAACCCTTATTTTTTGGGTTCTTTTTGCGGTTGAACATATCACCGATGTAGACGCCAGCCATACCACCGAAGACGATGCCGACGCCAGCACCGATAAAAAGGCCAGTGATGGTGACGCCACTGATGGTGAGGCTGATGGCACATCCTATAATTTCACCTGTGATGATGCCGATGACGCCGCCCAGAATGTGGCGCAAGTCTAACATGGATGTATCTCCTTTTACTGTTTTTTAATTTAAAGAACTAATTTTAGTTTTGTATTAAAATTTTAATAAAAATTTACTTTTTTGTCAAGATGATAAATCAAAAGAGTCAGCTATTAGCTGACTCTTTTGTAGAAGGGTCCCTTATGGGACGCGTTCAGAACTACGGACTGGGTTAAAATTAAGGAAGAATTAAGTGGCTTGTCGTGGGCGCTGGATAGGACGACATTAGAACCTGTTTAAGGGAATTGAAAGAGTGTTTGACGATGGAGACATGTTATTGAAACAAAAAAGTAAAAGAATATACTATCTGCTATTATTTTCTAATGTAAAAACCACCCACATTGTATGGGTGGTTATTTTAAAAACGCAGGTCTAATTGGCAGTTTTGAAGGTGATGGTTTTGGAGAGGAAAACTCCGAAGAATTAATAAAAGATTCAGTGATTGAAAGGATTTTTTCCGCGTCTTTTTTCGTGCGTCGTTCGCCGCAAACGCTCAAGCGTTTTAAGTATTCTTGCCAGGCGTTATTGCCCAACTCTGTGTTGAAAGCAGTTTGCAGAGAGTCGACATCGCCATTGAGAAAGGCATACATTAGTACTTCGGGCCCAACAACGTCGGCGATTATTTGGACGGTGGCAACAGGTTTCTCGTAGGCCAAAAAAGGGAGGTCAAAATTCTGATGGTATGATTTCGAGTAAACACGCTCAGTCACCCATTGGGTGATGCCTTCGTTCAAGAGATGAGGAATACCTGGCAGGCTGTATGACCATCCTTTTTTCACCCACTCTTCACGGGTTAGGGTGTCGGCCCATTTGAAGTTGCGGTAAGCACGGTTGGTAGAGTCGATGGAGGTTAAGCTGTGTATGTATTCATGGAGCAAAACACCGTCAAAGTACAGGCTGGGGTAGTCTGCACTTAGGAAGATGGTGTCAGTATACCGTTTGACAAATCCGGCCAGATCATTGGCCCATTTATCGGTGCCAGCCGACATGAATTTTATTTTATAGGGGTGTTTGGTGAGCAGTGATTCGGGAATAGCGCACTCTCTGCTGATAATCTTGTTGACTGCCGAAAAGTCAAATTTTTCCAGCAGGTCAGCCAAGCTATCGATTTTGGCAATTCCCACCTCGGCAATCAAGGCGCTGTCCTTCTTGGCTGCGTCAATACACTCCTTCTTGATGTCGGAATCTTTGGCACAACCGACCAGCGTTATCAATGATAACGCCGATATCGCTATGGCCAGCGACAGAATCAGGCGTTTCATTGTTGATCCTCCTTTTGTTTTTTGTTTAAGAACTAATGGTTATTGTTGATATTAAAATTCTATCATATTTTTGCCTTTTTGTCAAGATGATAAATCAAAAAAGCCAGCCAAAGGCTGACTTTTTTGTAAAAGGGTGGCTAACGGGATTCGAACCCGTGATGAGACTTCCACAGAGTCCCGTGTTACCGCTACACTATAGCCACCATAAGAATATGGTACCCCCAAGAGGAATTTCACCCCGCCCCATATACCCCCAGGCTGAATCGAACAGCCATCTTCACCTTAGAAGGGTGTTGCTCTATCCATTGAGCTATGGGGGCAGATGGCGCGGGGCGAACCTGCATGTCCAGCTTATGCGCCCGAGGCGCACCCGCCTTGGGCGGGGAAGTCCGCCAGCTGGCGGATCCTATCCACTCCGACGCCTGCAGTCGGAGCCCCGACCTTACGTCGGGGTTGAGTCCAGATGCGATTAAAATCTTTTATTTTATTATAGAATCGAGGATACACGATAAATAAATTTTTATTTATCGG
>JBBTUI010000100.1:0-7527 GCA_038063835.1 Patescibacteria group bacterium
TTATTTTCCTGGGATTGGGTCTTCTGCGCCTGATCTTAGTGCGCTAAAACAAAGAGTATCTACCACAAAGCAAACCCCGTTAGAAGTTTGCCAAAATTCGAATTAAGATTAAGATTCAGAATTTTATATATTTTCATTAAGTGAATGCTATTAATGTTCAAAAAAATAGCGAATTTCTTGCGAATTATTTTTGGTGTTTTTAAAAAACATCTGCAAAAACAGGATGGCTCATCAACCGATTATCAAATTATTAAAAATCTTGCTCCGCGAAAATGGCCGAATATCCACCAATTAAAATATTTGCCCAGTTTTTTAAACAGAAAGGAAAAAAGGGAAATATTAATCTTGGGCGGCTTAAGCATTGTTTTAATATTAATTTTAATTGTCCGGTTATATTCTGATAAATTTATTGATCAACCCGCTATCGGCGGAAGCTACGCCGAAGGAATAATCGGCCAACCTGCTTATGTTAATCCCCTCTTCGCTAAATCCAGCGATATTGATTCTGACATCGCGCGGATAATTTTTTCAGGCCTTTTGGCGACCGATAAAAATTTAGACCTCAAAGACGATTTAGCGGAAAATCATAAAATCAGCGAAGACCATAAAACTTATAAATTTACATTGCGCGACAATATTTTCTGGCACGACGGGCAACCGTTGACCGTTGACGATGTCGTTTTTACTTATCAAACCATTCAAGACAAACAATTATCCAGCTCCTATTATAATAATTTCAAGAATATTTCCATCAAAAAACTGGATTCCAAAACGATAGAATTTTCCGCTAAGCAACTTTCCGATTTGGCTCTTAATTACTTTACTGTCGGCATTATTCCTAAACATATTTGGGGGAATATTCCTAAAGATAAATATCTTCAAGCGGATTATAATCTCAAACCAATCGGTAGCGGTCCTTATAAGTTTAAACTATTAACCAAAGATGCGGACGGAATGATAACCTCTTATGTTTTAGAAAGAAATGAAAAATTCTATTTAAAATCTCCGTATCTTAATAAAATTAATTTTCAATTTTTCAAAAACTACGACGAAGCTGTAGCCGCCATTAGAACTAAAAAAATTGACGGAGTTAATTATTCCCCCAAAAATCTCAAAGAAAGAACAGCCAATCTTTCTTTTTTGAACGTCTATCCTTTAAAAATACCATACTATACGTCGCTGTTTTTAAATCCCCGCGCCAACAATTTTATTGAATCAAAAACTATCAGAAAAGTTTTAGCGTATACCACCCCCAAACAAAATATCATTGATGAAGTATTGCGTGGCGAAGGCCAAATAATTGATGGACCCATTCTTCCCGACTCTTTCGGCTTCAAAGAAGATATCGTTAAATATCCATATGATTCTGCCAAAGCGGAAGAAATCTTAAAAAATGCCGGCTATATTAAAAATAACGACGGATTTTGGGAAAAAGACGGGAAAATACTGGAAATAAGCATAACTACCGCCCAACAACCGGATTTACAAAAAACGGCTGAGATTATTCAAAGCGCTTGGCAAAATTTCGGCATCAGAACAAAAGCCATTGCTATGCCCACCAACCTTGTCCAAAAAGAAATTATCAAGCCAAGAAATTATCAAATTTTGCTTTACGGAATCATTACCGGCTTTCATCAAGATCCTTATAATATTTGGCACTCTTCGCAAATAAGCGACCCGGGCATAAATCTCAGCGTTTTTTCAAATAAAAGAGTTGATGAACTTCTAGAAAAGGCGCGCGTTTATCCGCAAGAAGACATTAGAAAGAAAAAATATTTTGAATTCCAAGATATTATCGCCGAAGAGATCCCTGCTATATTCTTATATAGCAGCCCCTACACCTATCTTGTCAATAAAAAAATTAAAGGTTTTTCTGTAGAAAAAATTAACGTGCCCGCTGATCGATTTAATAATATTGCCGAATGGTATATTAAAACTAAAAAAGTACGCAAGCCCCGTTAGAGATTCAGCCGAGCGAGGTGAATTCCGTAACGCCAGAGTGGTGAAACCCCAGTAGCAGAAGCTGCGCTTCGCTACGGGGCGAGACCGGTAAATTCACCCCGTTAGATTGACTTTTTTGCAAGCTATATTTTATACATTCTAATTTTGGGCGAGTGGCGAAATTGGTAGACGCGCTAGCTTCAGGAGCTAGTGGGAGCAATCCCTTGGAGGTTCGAGTCCTCTCTCGCCCACTTAAAAATTATTATCAAGCGAGCGAGCGAAATGAAAATGAAATTTTCATTTCCGATCCGCCAGCTGGCGGAGCTGATAACACAGGGTTAATACCCTTTATTTAAAAAAATATAATTCAAATGAGACATCATCACAAAAAACACCATAAGAACATCCTAAAAATTATTTCTTTGGGCGGCTATGAAGAAATCGGCAAAAATTGCACCGCCTTAGAATATAATTCCGATTTAATCGTCATTGATATGGGAATACAATTTCCTACCGATGAAATGCCTGGCATTGATTATGTTATTCCTGATATCAATTACTTAAAGCAAAATATCAAAAAACTAAAAGGCGTTATTATTACGCACGGCCACCTTGATCACATCGGCGCCATACCCTATCTCCTTCCGGAATTGCAAATGCCGACAATTTACAGCATGCCTCTAACCCTAGGATTTATCCGTAGTCGCCTGGAAGAATTTAATATGGATAAAGAAACAAAACTTAAAACCATTATCCCAGGAAAATCTTTTAAACTCGGGATGTTTTTTACGATAACACCGTTTTTTGTTAACCATAATATTCCCGATAGCGTGGGCTTTTTTATTGAAACTCCCGCGGGTAATATCGTACACACCGGCGATTTCAAAATTGATCAAATGCCAATTGACCAGCCTGTCATTGATTTATCAAGTATCGGGCAGTACGGCAAACGCGGCATTTTGGCTCTATTATCAGACAGCACCAACGCCCCTATTCCCGGCAACACTATGTCTGAAAGAGAAGTTTTTATGAATATCGACAAAAAATTCTCGGAAATTAAAGGACGAATTATTTTTACAAGCTTTTCTACGTTGATTTCGCGCACTCAAGAAGTAATCTATGTCTGTGCTAAGTATAATAAAAAATTAGCCATCTCGGGGTTTTCTCTGGAAAAATGCATTAATATCGCGGCTGGTTTGAAAAAGATAACCATCCCTAACAATATTCTGATCAAACTGGAAAATATTAAAAAATATCCTGACAGTCAAGTAGTTGTCTTGGCGAGCGGCACCCAAGGAGAAGAGCGTTCGGCCCTTTCCAGAATGTCGCGCGGCAAACATCGCGGCGTAAAAATTAAACGCGGCGACACCGTAATCTTCTCTTCTTCGCCTATACCAGGCCATGAAAGCGCTATCCATAAAGTTATGAATAGCTTAATTGACCGAGGCGCGAAAGTCATTTACGAACCGATATTTGGCATGCACGCTTCCGGCCATGCCAATCAAGATGACTTGCGAACTATTATCAATCTTCTGAGGCCGAAATATTTTATTCCCGTTCACGGCGAACATTATATGCAAGCCGCTCATATTGAAATTGCCGAGAGTTGCGGCGTACCGCGGGATAATTGTTTTATGCTCAAAAACGGCAGTATTTTAGAATTCAACGAAAACGGCGACGGAAAACTGAGCCCGGAACAGACTAATTATGAAAATATTATGGTTGACGGCTTAGGCGTGGGCGATATTAAAAGTGTAGTTTTGCGCGATCGCCAAACGATGTCCGAAGCCGGTGTTTTTGTGGTTATTATTACTGTTGATAAAAATAAAAAAATAATTATTAACACTGATATTATTTCTCGCGGATTTGTCTTTATGAAAGAATCGGAGAAGCTTATCGAAAAGACCAAAAACGAAGCTGATAAAATTGCCAGAACTTATATACAAGGACGAGGAAAAAAGATTGAATGGTCCCCTTTAAATAACAGAATAAAAGATGACATCGGCGAATTCCTGTATGCCGAGACAGAGCGCCGACCGATGATTCTGCCGTTAATTATTGAGATATAAACCCCCACACCAAATTTGACCGAAATAGACCATCTTTTAAAAAAAGTTTTTTCTAACTTAAAAAAGTAAAACCCTTGGCCGCGTTTAGACAAATTGTGGTGTGGGGGTAAATAAAAATATTATGAAAAGGTTAATAAGTGGCATCCAACCAACAGGCGAAATACATATTGGCAATTACTTGGGCGCTATTAAAAATTGGGTGGAGCTACAAGAACAATATGAATCTTTCGTTTTTGTCGCCGACTATCACGCCTTAACCGTTAAACAAGACCCGCAAACTTTTCCAGAAAAAGTCATTGACGCCGCCATTAATGTTATAGCTTGCGGCATTAATCCTGACAAATCGCCTTTATTTATTCAATCCCATATTTTAGAACACGCGAACTTGGGCTGGGTTTTTGATACGATTACACCCATAGGCGAATTAAACCGTATGACTCAATATAAAGACAAATCAAAACAACATTCGGAGAATATTAATGTCGGCCTTTTCGCTTATCCAATCTTAATGGCTGCCGACATACTCATTTATAACGCTGATGTGGTGCCGGTTGGCGAAGATCAATTTCAGCACATAGAGCTAACCAGAACGATTGCCCGTAAATTCAATTCTGCTTATAAATCTGATTTCTTCAAGGAACCCGAGGCTCTTGCCACGGCCGGAGCGCGAATTATGAGCTTAACCGATCCATCAAAAAAAATGAGCAAATCCGACGGCGTTAACAGCTATATCGCCTTAACCGACAGCGAAGAAGTTATTTGGCAAAAAATCGCTAAAGCCGTAACGGATCCGAATCGCCAGAGAAAAACCGATAAAGGCGATCCAAAAAAATGCAATCTTTTCTCTTTGCACCAGCTCTTATCTTCTCCCGAAGAAATAAAATTTGTTGATAAAGGCTGTTGTAGCGCCGGAATCGGTTGTTTGGAATGCAAAAAAATATTAGCCGACAATATCAACAAAGAAATCGCGCCGATTCGCGAAAAAATTTCCTATTGGCAAAAACCGGAAAACAAAAAAAAGATTATTGAAATCCTAAAACAAGGCGCGGATCGCGTCCGGCCGATTGCCCAAAAAAACCTGAAAAAAATAAAACAGATTGTCGGACTCATAGAAATGTAATTTTTTTACGCACAAATATACAAAAATCGCCTCTTTAACGGGGCGATTTTTAATATGAGAATCTGAACAAAATTATGGCTGCACTTTTCCTTTATTGCCGGCGATAGGGTCAAAGCTTAAATTAGTAGTAATAGTAGGGTTGTTGGCAAGCCAATTAAAATTCTGCTCAGTGAAACTGTCGTTTCCGCTCAAGGTTAAATTTTTGAGCAAATCCGCGTAACCACCAACTTGATCGGCCACGGGCACCAAAGTTACGGAAAAAGAAATTTCTTTGGGTAAATGTTTAACGCCGTTATAGGGTTCGATTTTATCAATCTTATAACCAACTTCTCTACTGCCTTGATTATAAGAGAAATTACTTTCCAATTGACTTTGATCCAACAGAGTTACATTCGCCGGTAAATTGGCTTTAAAATTAACATTGTTTATTTCGCTGGAACCGTTCTGAATATAAATATATATTTTATAAGTAGTTTCTTCGCCTACTTTGGGCGGTAAAATACCACGCCCGATTTTAACCATTTCGTCGCTGTAATACCTGGCTTCGCCAGTAAGACTTATCTGATTGCTGATTTTATAATCATAGGAAGGAGTATTAATAAAGAATTTCTCGTCAGAAAAATTAAGGCCGTTAATTTTTAATAAAAGACTTAGAGTGGGATTAATGCTTTTTCTGGCGGCAAAATCTTTAAAAGAACTTAATTTCATTTTAAAACTTATCTCCCCTTTTTCGCCAGCCGAAATTTTACTAAGAATCGGCAACTGATTTTTGTCCCATTGTAAAATTTTATTTGAAGAAATTCGCCAAACAGAAGAAACTACCACGCTATTTTCTTTCGTTAAATCTCGCCAAGACCAATCTGTTCGAGTTAAATCTCGCCAATCAATAACATCGCCATTGTCAATTGACAAAGTTATCGCCAAATCTTTTAAATCCTGTTCTCCGTTATTTTCATAATGAAAAATAACAGGCAATTCCTGCTCCCAATCCAAAACGGGCGTGTCGCTTTTTATTGATAAACCGATCGATAAAGACGGCAGGGATAAAAAAAGGTCGCTCACCACCTTTTGTTGGGCAAAAAAGGATTGGTTTTCGTTGAGCAAGCCGGCGGTTATTTTCATAGATCTATTTTGGATGCTAAAATCGTCAAAATGCGCGTCAAAACTTAAAGGCAAGGGGCTTCCCGCGCTTAAAATAGAAATATCAATATACTTATTCTGATTTATTTCTTGACTAAGACGATAATTTCCGGATACTGATTCATTAAGAGAATCAATTACAAAATCTTTGCCTCCGTCAACATAAATTCTAACATTTTGCATGGGCTTGTCTGTTAAATTTGTGATTCTTATTCCCCATAAAGCTTCTTGTCCAATAATTAAATTTTGCGGGCTCGTTAATTCAAAATTAATAACAGGCTCAATATTAACTTCTTTCTCAATAATTGCGGCAAATTTTGAAGTAAAATCCGCCAAATAATAGTCTAATTTGGCCGTTAATTTTTGCTTGGCTAAGCTTTCCTGAAAATAACCATTAAAAGAAATTTCTTTGGTCTCGTCTTTTCTTAATTTAAATGTCGGCCACTCGCAGCCGCTGGAAAGATGGGCGCACGGCTCGGAAAGACTGTTCTCGTCTAATTTAAAATCTTCTGGCCAATTCACAACAAGTTCAGCATTTCTTAAGTCGAACTTTTCTTGATTGTTAATAATAATCTTAAACTGGCTATTGGCGAAACTTTTAACCTTATCGGGCGAGATAATATCTATTGATACTTTCTTATTGTCCCCGCTTGAAACATTGTTGCCAAAATATAAAAACCCGGACAAGATCGCGATAGCCGAAAGAAAAAGTATAATAAAAACAACGATTAAAAATCGCGGCCAAATTGGTTTATTGTATTTGGTAAAATCTTTATGATTATTGGCTGATTTATTTTTATAATAACCGGCCAATTCCTCAAGCGAGGTCTTTTGCATATAAATATTGTTATCTCCTTTATTATCAAGTGAGCGAGAGAAATGAAATTAAAATTTCATTTCCGAACGAACGCGGATAACACAGGGTTAATACCCTTTATTTCTGTTCGGCCGATTCAATAGCGCGCACTATTTGCGAATCGGATCTTAAAACTTCTATATAAAGGATGTTTTGTTTGTTGATGCGCATTTCGTCGGCTGGACCATGAAATTCATTGCCGAGCTTAATCAATTGCGGCTGTGGATTTGCTTGTTCTTTCTCGCTGGCGCGCGAATCAGCAACCTGAACATAATAGATATTTTTCAAAACCAGAACCTTGCCTGTTTCACTGACAATTCGTCCGAAATAAACCTGGTTGCTGTTTAAAAATATCGCCTGCCAAACATTAGGATTAGAAAATCCTAATTCGCGACTGCCAA
>JBBTUI010000101.1:0-20414 GCA_038063835.1 Patescibacteria group bacterium
ATAGAGCGACCATTGCCAATAGTTTGCGTCTTTTGACTTTACCGGAAATTATCCAACAGGCGATTGAAGAAGAAAAAATAAGCGAGGGTCATGCCAAAGCGCTTCTTTCTCTGGATAATAAAATCAAACAAGAAGTTTTATTAAAAAGAATTTTAGGTTTAGGGCTCACGGTTAGAGAGACCGAAAAATTAACCAGTCCTCGCAAAGCCCAAGCTCCGTTTGAAAAAAATCTGCAATTTACCGATTTGGAAAAACAATTATCATTAAAATTGGGCACCAAGGTTCGTATTCGGCAAACTAAAGCAACCGGAGAAATAATCATTGAATTTTACAATCAGGAAGACTTAAAAAATTTATTGGAAAAATTAGAGAGAATCTAAATTTATTTTAGATTTGTTCGCGTTCGGTGCCTTGACTTTTTTATTAAAATTCATTACATTTGAATAAACAATAAGCTCTTCAAAATTCACCCCGTTAAATCCGACTCCGTCGGTGCGAAGCAATTTAACAGGGGTAAAAAATCAAAGGAGGGAAAATGCGTAAAATCATCAGACAGGAAGTCAGTTATCGCTGTGGTATTTGCAAGACTGATCATTCCAGCAAGGCGGCTGCGATGAAGTGCGAAAAAAGACAGGTGGAATTGAAAAAGTTCCGGCTTGGAGAAAAAGTCACCAATATAGTTTATCGTTGCTGCAACCCGGGCGACACATCGCAGAAGTCGAAGTATTATTTCAAGGGCAAGATCATCAAAATTATAGGACCGTCATTGCTCGACGAGGACACGTGGTGTCGTGTATGCTACGACACTGACAAGACATATCGCCACATTTTTGAGTACGAAGTGGCATATACTTGTCCGCGCTGCCATATTAAGAAAACAGCGCTCTACTATTCATGGGAATTAAAATCCATAAGCGCCTAATCGCGCTTATTCAAAAAGGCCAGCGAGAAACTGGCCTTTTTCTTTTTGTTAGTTTTTTATTGCCATCGTTATTATTGCTAGTTATTTGGCCATACATATTAGATAAAATGAGTATTTTTGGGCAGGCCGAAGTTATCCACAGTTTTGACTGGACACTCTTATGGATTATGTTAAGATAGTAATGTAGTTCTATTTCTTCGTAGTCTTTCGGGATTAAGTTGACTTAGGACTACAAAGTGTAGTCTTGTTTCATCGAGGTCTTTCGGGATCAAGATATGGTCTTTCGGGATCATGTCGGGGTCTTTCGGGACTAAGTTGGGCAGGACTACATTTTGTTTTTGCATTTTTTGTTGTTTTTATGTGTCTTGAATTTTTGCTTATCCTTACAGTTTAAAAATAAAGCAGGCAATAAATTTGCCTGTTTTTATATTTGACAAAATTTTAATTTTCTGATTTAATTATTTAAAGGAAATAATAGTTCTTTAAAATTCACCCGTTAAATCCGACTCCGTCGGTGCGAAGCAATTTAACAGGGGTAAAAAATCATAGGAGGAAAAAGTGAGCGCCGAATTATTCCCCACGATCGAGGAAGCCGCTTTCATTAAAAGAGTCAGCGATTTTTGTCAAAGAAAATACGGCTTTTCCGTGCCTCAGGTTTTTTCAGTAGAGGGTTGTCATCAACGAAAGTTTTATCTAGTCATGGTTTGTCCGAAATACAGTTTTTGGCCTAATGACACTCTGGTTAAAGATTTTTATGTTTATTATGGCCATTCTAAGGATCAAGCCGATGCTGTCTCCCGATCTTACCTCGAACGAGGCTTTGATGTTTATATTCGAGACGATTGCGAATATTTTTCCGGGGCGCCAGAAAATTCCATCGTGATTACACCCAAGTTTTTTGAGAGTCTAAGTTATGTGTGGTCTATTTGTACTTTGATCCATGAATCTTTTCATCATTATGTTCACAAAGATGATATCGGTCTTGAGCGCTATGGCCAGCATATGACTTTTGATGAATTGGTTGCCGAAGAATCTTTGGCTACTGTGATTGGACACATAGGGACATTGGAATATCTTACAGAGATTAAAGCCAGCAGATCATTATTAAAGCAGGCGAGGCGATTGGTCAAAAAGCTAGGCCCTTTTCATGCGCTGATTAATGGTCAGTATCAAAAATTGGATAAAGTTTATAGGAGTGATAACGATTCATTGAAAGCAGAAACTAAGCGTCAAATATTTGACGGTTGGTTCCGGGGCGGCAATGCAGAATTTCTGATAGACTACCTTTATTACGGCAGTTCGCACATGGCCAAATATTTGAAATTGCTGGCCGAAAATAAAAGAAGGTCAGTCTTTGTTTCTCTCGTTGAAAATTTCGCGCAGACTTATTGGTTAAAACTTCAAAGAGCTAGATAATCTAGCTCTTTTTCTTTTTATCAATTTTTTTTATTATCAAGCGAGTGAGTGATCCGCCAGCTGGCGGATTCATTTCCGATCCGCCAGCTGGCGGAGCGGATAACACAGGGTTAATACCCTTTATTTTGCTCTTTTTCTTATCTTCTGTTTTGGGTTTATTTTTCCATACCAGATATAAATCTTCAAGTTCTTTTTGATTTTCGGGTTTTTTGTTGGTAATAAACGCGCACGCCGGATAGCGGTTACAACTATAAAATAATTTGCCGCGCCCGCGAGATTTTCTTTCTACAATATCGCCGACTTTGCAATGCGGGCATTTAAAACCGATTTTGTTCCAAATTTTAGAAATTCCTTTGCACTCCGGATATTTATTGCAGCCCAAGAAAAAACCGAACCGTCCGCGCTTGATTTTCATTTCTCCGCCGCATAGAGGACATTTTTCGCCTCTGGTTTTTTCTTGCAACTCTTTAATTTTAGCCGCTTCTTCGGGCATGGGCATGGTGAACTTATTTTCCGGATCAGGGCAGGCTAAGAATTTGCCCATACGGCCGAATTTTATAATCATCGGTTTCCCGCAATGCGGGCAGAGCGTGTCAGAAATTTCAGCATATTTTTTCACTGTTTCTTCTTTTTCAATCAAATGTTTTTTGAAGGGTTCATAAAATTCGCGGCAAACTTTTACCCAATCAGTTTTTCCGTCGGCGATTTGATCAAATTCTTCTTCAATATGGGAGGTAAAATTAATATCAATAATTTCCGGGAAATTTTCAAC
The DNA here is from genome assembly GCA_038063835.1 of Patescibacteria group bacterium. Taxonomy (GTDB): domain Bacteria; phylum Patescibacteriota; class Patescibacteriia; order UBA2591; family UBA4787; genus UBA4787. The sequence continues at coordinate 3,111 of JBBTUI010000101.1, forward strand.
CAACATATCGTTGGTTAAATAGCCGGTTTCTGTGGGATGATATTTTTTTTCTATTTTTTCCGCATAACCGCGTTCTTGAATGGTCGTTAAAGTTGGCGTATAAGTTGATGGCCGGCCTACGCCATTGCTTTCTAATGCTTTGATTAATGTGGCGTCAGTATATCGCGCCGGCGGTTCGGTAAAATGTTGGAAAGGAGTAATTTCTTTAAGCTCTAATATTTCGTTGTTTTCTAATTCAGGCAAAGATAATTGCGATTCATCTTCCGTTTTTTCGTCCAGACCCTCGGTATAAACTTTAATAAACCCGTCAAATTTAACTATTTGTCCGGTGGCGCGGAAAACATATTCATCCTTTAGCTCGACAGTCTTAATATCAACAGAGGTTTGGCTAAAAATAGCCTGAGTCATTTGGCAGGCGACGGCGCGCTTCCAAATTAAATCATAAATTTTTTCTTGCTCGCGCGATAAATAAGAGCTGACATCGCTCGGTCGTTTTGCGACATCGCTCGGTCGGATAGCTTCGTGCGCTTCTTGAGCGCCTTTTGATTTATTGGAAAAATAACGGTGCGCGACTAAAGCATATTCATTGCCAAAGCTATTCTTAATTAAGTCGCGGATTTGCGTCAAAGCCGATTGGGCTAAATTTAAACTGTCGGTACGCATATAAGTAATCAAACCTTGAGTGCCTGAGGATCCCAAATTAATGCCCTCGTAAAGTTGCTGGGCGATCATCATTGTTTGTTTGGCCGAAAATCCGAATTTTCGAGAAGCCTCTTGCTGGAGGGTTGAGGTGGTAAAGGGCGGAGACGGGTTCTTTTTTATTTCCCTTTTTTCAATATTGTTTATTCGGTAATCGGCTTTTTCTAAAATAGAGATTAATTTTTGAGCTTGATCTCCATTTTTAATCTCTAACTTACCCAATGTTTTATCGTTAATTTTTTGCAGTTTAGCGGGAAAATATTGTCCTTCATTTTCCTTATTGAATTTTCCTTCAATTGACCAGTATTCCTCTTTGATGAATTTTTCTATTTCGCGCTCTCTTTCTACGATTAAACGAACCGTCACGCTTTGAACGCGTCCAGCCGAAAGCCCATAGCGTATTTTGCGCCACAAAAAAGGAGATAGTTCGTAGCCCACCAGGCGATCAATAATCCGTCTGGCTTGCTGGGAATTAATTAAATTTAATTCCAACGAACGAGGATTTTTTAAGGCCTCTTTAACGGCGGACGGAGTGATCTCATGGAAAACAATCCGTTTAACGCGCGAATCAAGTTTTCCTTTGGCGATTGAATCTTCGTCGCCCAGTCCCAACGCCTGGACTAAATGCCAAGAGATGGCTTCGCCCTCGCGATCTTCGTCGCTGGCCAAAATTATTTCGTCAGCTTTTTCGCTTAAAGCTTTTAATTCTTTGATCAGGAGTTTGGCTTTGGGATAGACGGCGTAGTCGGGCTTAAAATTATTTTCAACATCAATGCCAATTTTGCTCTTTGGCAGATCGCGCACATGCCCGAAAGAAGCTTCAACTTGATAGTCTTTACTTAAAAATTGAGAGATTGTTCTGGCCTTGGTCGGCGATTCAACGATAACTAATTTCATTTTTTAATTATTTAGATGATAATAGCCGTTGCCTAAATTTTTTATTTTTCCGGACATTTCCATAATGGTTAAAAGCGAATTTATCTCAGAAGATGATTTATAACTTAATCTAATTATTTCGTCAATATGCGCGGGTTGGTTTTTTATGATGGCAATAATTTTTAATTCATCAACGGTAAAATTCTTTTCGTCATTTTTAATTTGAGGATTAATATCAAATATTTCCAAAATATCTTCCGCTTTGGCCACCGGATGCGCGCCCATTTTAATCAAATAATTAGGACCTTCGGAATTAAGACTAAGAATACTGCCCGGCACGGCAAAAACTTCCCGATTTTGTTCTAAGGCGCATCTGGCGGTAATTAGCGCGCCGGATTTGAACGGCGCTTCAATAACTAGTGTGCCAAGCGATAAACCGGAAATAATGCGGTTGCGCTCCGGAAATTGGTGTTTTAGCGGCGGCATATCCGGCTCGTATTCAGAGATGATAGCGCCACCGGAAGCGATAATCTGGTCGGCTAATTTTTTATGGGCAGAAGGATAGATATTGTTTAACCCAGAGCCTAAAACGGCAACGGTTTTTCCTTTGGCTTCTAAAGCGGCTTGGTGCGCCACGCCATCAATTCCCAAAGCCAATCCGCTTATAATGGTAAAGCCATTTTGCGCCAAATTTTTCACGATCCGAGAAGCGATTTCTTTGCCTTCGCGGCTCATTTTTCTTGTGCCGACCACGGCAAACTGGAGGTCGCCCACAGCTTCAATGTTTCCTAAAATATAAATTTTTTCCGGCGGGTCGTAAATTTCTTTCAAAAGCTTGGGATAATTTTTATCTTTTATGTTTATGGTCGTTATTGACATAATAAGTTTTTTCTGCTATGATTTTAGTAAAGGGTATTGATATTTTGTTATCTGCTCCGCCAGCTGGCGGATCGGAAAAACAAATGAATTTATTATTCTCTTGTTCACTTGATAATAACCAAATAATATACCCCGTTAGAGATTTGACAAGGGCAGCTATCTCAACGAAAACGATAAATTAGTTTTATTAAAAAAATAAACCCCGTTAGAGATTTGACAAAAAGCGTTATGACAATTATAGACACCATTCTTCTCCAAAAGTGTATTTTATTAATAAGCCTATTTCGACAAATCTCTAACGGGGTAAACAAGATCTTTTAAAATTCACCCCTGTTAAATAATCCCGAACGTGTCGGGATTCCATCCTCGATGGATTTAACGGGGTAAATCTCGCCGTAGCCGAGCTTTTTGCGAGGCGAAGGCGGAAGGAGAAAAGAAAATGTCGGTTAAAAAAGCGGGCAAGATTGACTTCACGATACTGCGATCGATTATCGGTATTTTTTATTACGGCATATTGGTCATAGCGCTGGCGATTAAAATAGCCGCGGAGATGATTTTCAAAAACATTACCAAGAAAGGATGAATATGTCGGGAACAGAAAAGCCGTCCAAACCTAAGGTTATAGAAGTTACGGACAAGAAAGTTGTTTTCAGCTATAAAAACAGTTACGTAACTTTTGCGCCCAAGGGCAACCCCGACGTAAAGTCGGGGTTCCGACCGCAAGCGTCGGAGCGAATCAGCGTAGAACTCGTTGGCTGCAAATGTCCGGATTTGAGAAATCCGCCTGACCTGATCGAAGCCGCGGTTTACAAAAAAATGCGCAACCAGGCTAAGGCGATTTTACGCGGCCGTCGGACCAAAGCTCAGCTTAAGAAAAAACAAGGAACTGCCCGAAGCAACCAAACCGAATTAAAATTTTAGACCCCCGCTAGAAAATTTAGCAGGGGTCTTTTCTTTTTGTGTTATTTCTATACAATGTTTATATTACACCAGGTAGTTCTGCCCGGGACTTGAAGCATGGAGTGCGAAACTTGAAACATAAAGCGTGAAGTTTGTCTCTAAAAAATAAACCTTTATACCAAATTTTATTATAAAATAGAAAAAGGACGCAAGATTACCTCGCGTCCTTTTTGATGTTGGCGATAGGCAATGATTAATTAGCGCCTATTTTTTGGAATTTTACTTGCGACTGAGAGCGACAGCGACGATGAAAGCGCCGGCGGCGATGCCGACGGCGATAACGAAAGTGACGAAAGCGACGTTGGAGATGACGAGAGCGACTGCGCCTTCAACGATAGCGCAGGCGATAGAGATGACAAAAGCTGCGATAGCGACGATAATGCTGGTGAGGGTGACGACGAGGGCTTTCCTCATGGAAGTTCCTCCTTTTGTTTTGTTATTTTTATTAAAGATCTTGTTGATTGTTTGTATTAAAATTGTAGCAGATTTTGACGATTTTGTCAATACTGTGTATAGTAATAAAATTATACTCTATTCGGTATTCTATACCCTCGTCGTCTTGTTTTTGTTTTTTGAGTCTAATTTTTGAATTCTTTCTTTGACTTCCCTGCCCGACTTCGCCTTGACGAATAAATTAATTAATTGAAGCATTTAATTTAGATAATATATTTTTTTAAATCAATCTTCTTTATAAGAATCGGCGAAGTCAAGGCGGGCGGGTATTTTCTACTTTCTTGCTTTATTCTACTTTCTACTTACTACTTTCTATTTTCTAATTTTAAATTACGGGGTATGAAAATAAAAGTTATTTTAACTGGCGGGGGAACCGGCGGTTCGGTGACGCCGCTTATCGCCGTAGCGCAAAATTTAGAATCACGTTATCAAAATGAAATAGAGTTTTTATGGTTAGGGACAAACAACGGGCCAGAAAAGAAATTGGCTTCAAGATATAATATAAAATTTATAGTCATACCGGCCGGAAAATGGCGTAGATATTTTTCTTGGCAAAATTGTTTGGATATTTTCAAGGTAATCGCCGGTTTTATTTGCAGTTTTTTTATTATCATATTCTATCAGCCGAAAGTAATTGCTTCAGCCGGAAGTTTTGTTTCAGTGCCGGTGGCGTGGGCGGCCTGGCTTTTAAGAAAACCATTCTTGATACATCAGCAAGACGTGGTGCCCGGGTTGGCTAATAAATTAATGACGCCCTTCGCAGAAATAGTTACCGTGGCCCTGGATAAATCTTTAAATGATTTTCCGCCTCAAAAAGTTAAATATGTCGGCAATCCTTATCGGCAGGAGATTTTGAACGGCTCAAGAGAAAAAGCTTTTAATTTTTTTAAGCTTGAAAAAAATCTGCCGGTGATTTTAGTGATCGGCGGCGGTACGGGTTCGGAATTTATGAATCATCTGATTATTGAGGCTTTGCCGGAATTAACAACATTTGCTCAGGTGATTCATCTTAGCGGCGAGAGCAAATCTTTAGGTGCCAAATCAAATCACTATAAACAATACTCGTTTTTACAAGAAGAATTAAAAGATGCTTATGCCGCGGCTGACTTAGTGATCACGCGCGCTGGCATGGGCGTTTTAACCGAATTAAGCATTTTAGGAAAACCATCCATAATTATTCCTATTCCGGATTCACACCAAGAAGCTAATGCTGATTATTTTGCGGAGCGGGGCGCGGCTGTTGTTTTGCCGCAGAATAATTTAACCCCGCAGATTTTAATAGAAAAAATTAAAGATTTAATTGCTCACAAAGAAAAGTTGTCGCTCTATCAGGAAAAAATAAAAACAATTATGCCAACTGACGCTACGCAGAAATTGGCGGATATTATTTACGACTATCGCAATAAATGAAGTTCGAAGCCTGGAGCGTGGAGCATGGAGCTTGGATCGTGAGACATAAATTCAATTTCCCCGCCTGAGGCGGGTCAGCCATGGGCTGATAAATTCTAAATTCTAAATTCTAAATTCTAAATTCTAATTTTCTATGTTTATCACGGTTCACTCTGCTTCGGGCGCCTATATAGGCAGATTAGTTCATGACCCTGTTTTAGCTTTTCTGATAGGCATAATCAGCCATTTTGTTTTGGATTTTATTCCTCATGACGACTCCAAGCTTACAAAACCCAACGAATTAAGATTAAAATTATTTTTTATTGGCTTGATTGACGGATTAATCGCTGTTCTTTGTCTTTTTATGTTGCGTTCAAGGATAGATTTATTTTCGTTGTCAATTATGGCCGGCGTTGCCGGCACGATTATACCCGATATTCCTTGGTTGATTTATAAGCTTTTTAGTGTCAAATGCCTGGAAGGATATTATAATTTTCATAAAATTTTCCATCGGAAAAAGATAAATATCAAGTATTGGCAAGGCGTAACCATTCAGATAATTTTTCTAATTATCCTAACCTATTTGATTATAAAATAAGGCGTCCAAAAACGGACACCCTTTTTTCTTTTTTATATTTAATTGTTCTTGACATTTTCGTTAAAATTTGCTACAATTTTAATATCAACAATAACAATTAGTTCTTAAAAAACAAAGAAACAAAAGGAGGGAAAAATGCCGAAGGTTATCGAAAGGGGTTCGGTCAAGCCGCCGTCAGGATCGGTGCCAGCGGGAATCCAAAAGAGATGTATCAACTGCGGGTCATTGCTCGAAACGACAGAGAATGAAATAGCGATACCCGTACCCCTCATTGTCGGCGACGGCAGCCAGATCCCAGGATGGGAAATCGCTTGCCCAGTGTGCGACCGATTAGTGCTCATCACAGAAAAAGAAGCCCGATAATCAATTCAAGGGGTGTCCAAAAACGGACACCCTTTTTTCTTTTTTATATTTAATTGTTCTTGACATTTTCGTTAAAATTTGCTACAATTTTAATATCAACAATAACAATTAGTTCTTAAAAAACAAAGAAACAAAAGGAGGGAAAAATGCCGAAGGTTATCGAAAGGGGTTCGGTCAAGCCGCCGTCAGGATCGGTGCCAGCGGGAATCCAAAAGAGATGTATCAACTGCGGGTCATTGCTCGAAACGACAGAGAATGAAATAGCGATACCCGTACCCCTCATTGTCGGCGACGGCAGCCAGATCCCAGGATGGGAAATCGCTTGCCCAGTGTGCGACCGATTAGTGCTCATCACAGAAAAAGAAGCCCGATAATCAATTCAAGGGGTGTCCAAAAACGGACACCCTTTTTCTTTTTTCAAAATTATTCTACGGGGTTGACAAAAAGTGAAATTTTTGATATATTAATAGTAATTGAATCGGTCTTTATTGTTCTGTCTATCAGTAGCCAAAATGACATCCCTCCTAGTTGTGAGTAGCTTAAATCAAGGTTAAAGCCTGCTTGTCAGGTAGAGACCTTGAGCTGGTAGGCAGAATAATCGAGATCGACCCCACACACCAAATTTGCGCCAACATACCAACATAAAGTTTCTATACAATTTTTGTTCTGCTAAATTTGGGCGGCGATTGCCCGAATGGGGCAGGGTTATTCACCCCCGCGCCGCAGATGAAGTTTAGAGGCAAATTTGGTGCGGGGGTAAATATTTTATTCAAATAAAAAGAGAGCGGCCCGAAGCCGCTCTCTTTATAATTTTCTATTTTTTATCCACAATTTCTTTTTTTAATCTTTCAACCAAAGATTTTAAATCCATTTGGCCGAGATCTCCTTCTTTTCTCTTGCGGACAGCCACTTTTTTAGCGGACTGTTCTTTGTCGCCCAAAATTAACATATAAGGAATCTTTTCATGTTCGGTGTTTCTTATTTTTTTACCAAGGGTGTCATTGGCCAAATCAATTTCCGCGCGAATTTCTTGCAAGCGGAGTTCATCGGCCACTTCTTGGGCATAAGCGTTAAATTTTTCGGAAATCGGCAAAATTTTAACTTGCGTCGGCGCTAGCCACAAAGGAAATTCTCCGGCATATTGTTCAATTAGTACGCCAATAAATCTTTCAAAAGACCCGAACAAAGCGCGATGCAGCATATACGGTCTTTCGTGTTGGCCTTCTTTGTTTGTAAAGATCATATCGAACTTTTCCGGTAAGTTAAAATCAAATTGCAAGGTAGAACATTGCCATTCTCTGTTAAGGCAATCTTTTATTTTAAAATCTATCTTCGGGCCGTAAAAAGCCGCTTCGCCTTCTTGTCTAATATAGTCAAGTTTTTTTTCTTTCGCCACTTTTTCTAATACTTTTTGCGTAAATTCCCACCCCTCGTCGTTGCCGGCGTATTTTTCTTTATTATTCGGATCCCTTAAGGATAAATAGATGCCATAGTCTTTAAATCCGAAAGCGCTTAGCATAAATATAATAAAATCTATAACTTTTTTTAATTCTTCGGCTACCTGTTCCTTGGAGCAAATAATATGCGCGTCGTCTTGAGTAAAGCCGCGTACGCGCACTAAGCCGTTCAACTCCCCGGATTTTTCATAGCGATACACGGTGCCGCACTCTGCCCAACGGAGAGGCAAGTCTCGATAAGAATGCGGGCGAGATTGATAAAGCATAACATGAAACGGGCAATTCATCGGTTTAAGCAAATATTCTTCTTTCTCTTTAATTTCAATCTTATTTTGCAGTTCTTTTAAGGACCTGCTCACTTCAATCGGGGGATACATACTTTCGTTATAGAAGTTCCAATGACCCGATTGTTCCCATAGCCGCCGATTGCCGATATGCGGCGTTCTTACAAGTTCATACCCGTTTTTTAAGTGTTCTTTATACCAGAAATCTTCCATCGTTCGCCAAAGAATCGCGCCTTTGGGCAACCACATAGGCAGTCCCATGCCTACAACGGGATCGATTAAAAATAAATTGAGGTCTTGGCCTATTTTGCGATGATCTCTTTTTTTGGCTTCTTCAAGGTTTTTTAAGTATTCATCAAGTTCTTCTTGCGAAGCGAAAGCTGTGCCGTAAATCCTGGTAAGCATTTTATTTTTGACGTCTCCTCGCCAGTAAGCGCCGGCTATGGACAATAATTTAAAATGGCCGAGCTCTTTGGTTGAATCCACGTGCGGGCCTCGGCAGAGATCCGTAAAATCGCCAACTTGGTAAAAAGAAACTTCGGTTTCGTTATTTTTACCCAACTCTTCAATGAGCTCTTGTTTATAGGGTTGATCTTCCATCAATTTGAGAGCTTCTTTGATGTTCAAGGATGATTTTTTAAAATCCAATTTTTGACGGATAATTTCTTCCATCAAACTTTCGATTTTCTCCAGATCGGACTCGGAGATAGATTCTTCGTCTAAATCAAAATCATAATAAAATCCGTTTTCAATGGTTGGGCCGATGGCGAATTTAGCTTCCGGAAAAAGTCGCCTCATCGCCGCAGCCATAATATGCGACGTAGAATGCCGGATCATGTTTAATTTTTCGCCTTGCTCTTGATTTTTATTTTTTTGTTTCATAAATTTATTCTTTTATATTAAATTAGAACTAATTAAGTGTCAATTATGTTTAGTGGCTTAAACAGGAGAGAATTTAGAATCTTGAATTAAGAATTAAGAATTAAGAATAAAAAAAAACAGAGAAATCAAGGTGCCACCTTGACACGTGGACATTCTGGAGGGTGCGACCTCTCCAGAAACAAGCTCTACGCTCTCCGCTCAAGGCGGATCCGCTCATCGAGTCTGAGGACTCTTCAGAGTCTGAACGACCTCTGGCGGACAAGCTCCAAGCTCCAAGCTCCAAGCTCTAATCTTCTCAGGTTTTCCTCTTGACTTTTTCGTCAAAATATGCTTTAATAAATATAATTGAAATTGAATCTTTAACAATTTACCCAGTTAAATTCTGCGAAGTAATTTAATGGGGCAAAATAACAAAAAAGGAGATAGTTCCATGAAAACCATTAACGCTCTCGCCGTCGCTCTCGTCGTCGCTCTCGTCGTAGATCGCAAGCGAAATTCCAAAAAATAGGCGCTAATCATTACCGACCGAAGGACACAGAGAAAAATCTGTGTCCTTTTTCTATTATATTCCTCTACTGGGCTGGGCTTCGAGAAATTCCTTTTTTCAATGTCCTAAACGTAGCGTTTTTCATTAAGCAAAAGGGCGGTAAAGGCCTCGTTTAAATATCTTAAACCAATGGATAGGGGGCGAAGCCCCGTAGACCTGCCCGCCAGAGCCTTATGCCGTTTTAGGAAACATTGTCCATTAAGAAGAAATAAGACGGATTTTTAGTTAAGACATTATTATAGAATATCGGCTCAGGCATATGGCAGGCGGGGGAAATGAATATTTTTTAATAAGCCAATCAGCCGATTGGCTGATTCATTTTCTTCTACGGGGGTTGTCCTTTTTGCGCCTTTAATATATAATAACTTTAATTATTCAATATTAAAAAAATAAAGACGCAAACATTATGGCTGTTGAAGTTAGAAAAAAAGGAAATGAATCCGTCGAAGTTTTAGCTAGGCGTTTCGGTCAACGAGTAATGGAAAGCGGCACAATCAATCAAGCCAAGATTATCCGTTTTAAAAAATCAAAACCGAACAAAAGAGCCAGAAAGGTCAGCGCCTTAAGAAAGTCGGCTGATAAAGCTAAACGAGAATACTTAACTAAGGTCGGTTTAATCAAGCCAACCAAATTTACGAGGCGTCGTTATTAAATAAGGGGTATTAACCCCGTGTTATCCGCTCCGCCAGCTGGCGGAGCGCCCGCCTAAATTTTTCAAAAAAACTTTGGCGGGGCTCGCTCGCTTAATAATACTTCGTGATATCCGCGCTTGCTCGGAAATGAAAAATTTCATTTTTCAATTCGTAATTCTAAATTCTTAATTCATAATTCTATTTTTTAATTTCTACTACCTGGTATGAGTCTACGATCCAAAATTGAAGGTGATCTCAAATCTGCTTATTTAGAAAAAAGAACTGACGAAGTCGGCGCTTTGCGATTATTGCGCGCGGCTATTCAAAATTTGGAAATTGACTTAAAAGCAAAAAAAGAAGAAATAAACGACGAGGCAATTTTAGAAATTGTTAGCCATGAAGCCAAAAAACGCCGCGAGTCAATTGAATTATACGAAAAAGGCAACCGTCCGGAATTGGCCGAGAAGGAAAAGAAAGAATTAGCGTTTTTGCTTGGTTATCTGCCGCAACAATTATCCGATGAAGAGATCAGAACTAAACTTAATGAATTGGTTAAAAACAATAACGCGCAAGGCATTTCTGATTTGGGCAAAACAATGGGTCTGGCGATGAAAGAATTAAAGGGCAAGGCTGACGGCAAGCGCGTTCAAGATATTTTAAAAGATGTTTTATTAAAAAAAATTTCTAACTCTTAGTTGTCAATTTTTAACTAAACCCCAATGACCAAAATCCAAAATTTTAAAAAGTCGTTTTTCGTTCTCTTATTTCTATTTACTATTTGCTATTTGCTATTTTCTATTTCAGCGGTGGCTTTGGCCCAAGACTGGAATCAAGGATTAGATCAATTTCAAACCCAAACTGGTTTAGGTAACCAAGATTTAGCCACGACCATTGGCCGTATTGTTAATATCGTCCTTGGCTTCTTGGGTTTGATCGCGGTCATTATCATCGTCATTGGCGGTTTTATCTGGATGACTTCCGGCGGAGCTCAGGACAAGATTGATAAAGCCAAAGCTTTAATCAAGGCCGGCGTGATCGGTATGATTATCATTGTTCTTTCCTTTGCCGCGGCCACTTTTATTGTCAGTTTGTTGAAAAGAGTGGGGGGCGGAGGCGAAGGAGCCGGAGGGGGCGGACAAGGAAATCTTCCATCAGAAGGTAAGGATTATTTGGTGATTACCGGAAAGTATCCGAAAGCAAACGACATAGTTCCCAAAAATACTTCAATCGCGATAGCTTTTAATCAAAATCTTAATTGTGAAACGGTTAAATTATGCACAGGCGTAAATACGCCGGCTGGTTGCACGGTTAGTATAAAACAAGGGGCAAATTTTACGACGGGTATTTTAAAAGTTCAAGGTAACACCTTAGTCTTTAAATCAAATAATATTTGCCCTGATCCGTTGTCAGCTTTAGGTTGTCAACTTTGCGGCAGTTGCAATGAGAGCGCTAATTGCAGTTTAAAAGAAAAAAATCAACCATGTCCTGTTGGCACAAAAAATAATCCAGTCTGTAGCGCTTTGCCAATTCATGATCCGCTTTATACTTCATTGTCCTGTTGTTTGTCCGGCGCTTTTTGCTGCAACTGTTTCGCGCCGGGAAGTTATACGGTTGAATTATCGGGTGGAGAAAGCGGCATCAAGGCCTTAAACGGAAAATATTTGAAAAGTTCTAATAATTGGCCGTTTGAGGTGGGCAGTTTAATTGATAATACGCCGCCCGAGGTTATAGTTAATCTGCCGATCATCGATAGCACTGTGCCGATTAATGTCGGCATAGCCGTTATTTTTTCAAAACCGATAGATCCTTCTACCCTTAATGAAAATACGGTTCAAGTTGTTCAAGTTTCCTCCGACGGAGCTCTTTTACCTTTACCAGTACCAGTGCCAGGTTTTTTTGAGAGGATGACTGATACATCTTTTATCTGGCGACCCACGCAAGCTTGCGATTCGCCCAATCAGGCATGTCGTTGTTTTCCAAAAAATGCTCAAATCAAGGTGACTTTAAAAAATGATCCGCCGCCAAGCGATGGCATTCGCGATGTTAATTGTAATTTACTTAAGTGTGATAACGGAAAATGCGTTTGGAACTTTACCACCTCCAGCGATATAGATTTGACTCCGCCAACTGTCGGAACTGTTGCCCCCACCGATAAGGCCACAGGAGTTAATCGTTTGACTAATTTAATTTCTGATTTCAGCGAAACCGTTGACCCGACTTCGGTTAATTACGACACTTTTCAGCTTAATAATATTTTAGCCCAAGAAATAAAGGCGACGACCGCTCTTCAATATATTTTGAAACCATATTCTGTTTTAAGCGCCAGCCAAAAATATAATGCTACAATTTTCGGCGGCGGTTCTCCTAACGGTTCGTGCTCTACTGACCCAGGATTGCTTTGGGGCGTAAAAGATTTGGCCGGCAACGCCATGGTGAATAATTATAATTGGTCGTTTATTACCGGCGATTTGGTTAATAATGGTTTGCCTTATATTGATTCGGTGACTCCCGGCGCTGGCGCTAACGGTCAATGTATCACTATTCATGGCTATAATTTGGGTTGTTCTTCGGTATGGCCGTCAGATTCAAGCAATTTAAAAAGCGCCCAATCCGGCCAATGGGACAAGGCAACCGGAAAATGTTTAACGAAGATTAATGCCGGAACTATTACTTTTTATCGCGCTACGGGACAATGGGAAGAACTTAACACAAACGATATTTTGAAGTGGGAAGAAAGGGGGTCGCGACCAACTACCATTGAAAAATTAAAAAATTATTCTCCAGAAAATGAAATTATTATTGCCTCGCCAAGCAATGGCGCCACTAATCCGAATGCAAAAGAAATAAAAGTCTATCCGGCCCAAGGAGAAATAGTTATTCCGCCGGCTCCCGGAACGAAATAGAGAATACGATTAATATAGATAGAATGTTTAATGTCTTTAAAATAAAAATTAATTATCAAAATTAATTTTAATGTAAATATGTTCTCTTTCTCTAACCTCCAATTTTAATTTAACTAAACTCCAATGGCCAAAATCCAAAATTTTAAATTCTATTTTCCCCGCCCGACCTGCCCGCTTCGCGTTGCGAAGCAAGGCGGGCGGGGGCGGGTCAGCCTTGGGCTGATATTTTCTATTATATTCTTCTCGGTTGTTTTAGTATCCTTGTTTTCTCCTCTTTACGCTTTGGCCCAAGATTGGAATCAAGGATTAAACCAATTCCAAACTCAAACCGGCTTGGGCAACCAAGATTTAGCCACAACCATTGGCCGTATTGTTAATATTGTTCTCGGCTTTTTGGGTTTAATCGCGGTCATTATCATTATCATCGGCGGTTTTATCTGGATGACTTCCGGCGGAGCTCAGGAGAAGATTGACAAAGCCAAGGCTTTAATCAAGGCTGGCGTGATCGGCATGATTATTATTGTTCTCTCCTTTACTTTGGCTACTTTTATTGTGAGCTTGTTAAAAAAAGTGGGGGGAGTAGAGGGAGATCTTAATGGCCAGGCGTGTACCACTCCGGGCGCGTGCTCCGGTTGTTATAAGTGCGGCAGTGATAATGTCTGGCGTTTTGATAACACATGTAATACTTGTGGTAGCAACCCAGACAGTTTCATTGTTAACACGATTCAGCCAGAGCCAGAGGGCGTAACAACAGTTAGAAATCCTGTTGTGAGAATTTATTTCAATCATTCTATTAATATTAATACCGTATCGGCTGAAACAGTGAAAGTTGAACAATCAATAGGGGGATTATTTTCTCCTGTCAACGGAGATCTCTCATTAGATGGTGATAGTATAGTTAAGTTTACTCCAGCTACAAATTGTCCGGTGCCCAACGAAGATAGAAAATGTTTTGACGCTAACGGTATATTTAAAGTAACGGTCAGCGCTGGTCTTCAAAGCACTTATAATAATTTGTTTTTAAACTGCAGTAATAATAAATGCGTTCGCAATTTTAAAACCAATGATATTGTTGATACGCAAGCGCCACAAGTTAGTATCGTTAATATTTCACCTTCACAAGGAATTTATGTGCCTCAAAGCGCCGCTGTTTTAGTGACAGCGCAAGCGACAGATGATTCGGGTATCAGCAAAATAAATTTCTATCTTGACGACGAAGCCAACCCCAGAGCTACGGTCACACAGCCAGATTTGGGGACTCTCGATCGCTATCGTTTTACTTTAAATACAACCAATTTAGCTCTTAATTCTTCCCACATCATTAAAGCCAAAGCTTTTGATTTAGACGAAAATCAGGCCATGGCGGAAAAAAATATAATTGTTCGGGCTGATCATTGTTTTAATAATACTAAAGACGGGGATGAAACAGGAGTTGATTGCGGTGGAAATGATTGTCAAACTTGTCCGCCCGTTTTGCCCATTTGCGGCAATGATCTTCTTGAAACTAACGAACAATGCGACACGACTAAGTTGAATAACAAGACTTGTTCTTTGGTTGATTCGAAATATATTAGCGGTGTTTTAGCCTGTACTTCTAACTGCGCATTTGATGTTAGCGGTTGCGTGGAAGCCGGGGCAGTAGGCGGAGCCGGCGATGTTTGTAAAATATCTGGAAATACTACTTGTTCTACTGGCGCGTCTACTTGCCAAAATCCGCCGGAATTAACAACTTATTCTTGCCTTCCGGCCAATAATGATTGCCGCTGTTGTTGTAATCCGTCTAATCCGACCAGTTGTCCGAATAGTTTAACCTGCACGGCTGACAAATCTCCTTGTAGCGGTTTAAATCGGGGGCTTTGCTGCGGTTGTAAGGACGATAGCCAGTGCGGTGGTACGAATGTTTGCGACACGGCTGATTCTTGTTGTCATAACCTATCCGCGCCGTTTAATTTAGCCTTTACAACTCTGCCTACCCAGATTCAAATAAATTGGGATTACGCTAGAGATTCTTTCAAATATGTCACTACTTTTCAAATAGAGCGCGCGGAAAAGACAAGCGGAATTTGCAGTTCTTATTTAAAAATTGCTGAAGATAAAAATTGCCAACCACCAGATCTTCAAGCGACCCCCCCCAAGCCGGATTATAGTTGTTCTTATATTGATCGCGGAAATTTCGCCGGAAAGCAATGGTGTTATCGCGTAAGAGCTAAGCACGGTACGAATACGGTTTATTCTGATTATAGCGAAAGAGCTACCGAAACTATTTCTTCAACGGCTGGCTGTGTTAATAATATTGGTTGTACCGGAGCGGCTCCTTGTTGCGCATCAGGACAATGCGTGACTTGGGATTTATGCCATGGCCAATGTTCGTTTGACGATGTTTGCAAGTTGCCGGCGCTCTTATACGCGGAAGCTGATTTTAAAGTAACTGCTGACGCGGCAATCGGCGCATGTCTTATTTCAGTAGTCAATATACAAACAGGTAGTCAGAATTTTGATCAAAACAGAGGTTATTGGCTGGATAATATTAAGGCTATTGGTAAAAGATTCGGCTCATCGCAAGGTTCTTCAAATTTAGTTTTTAAAAATAATATAAATTCTACCATCATCAGCTGGCAGGATACTTCTATCGATGTCCAAGTTCCAGTTAGTTCGAGTTTTGGCGATAATCAGGTTATAGTTAAAAAAACTGGATTACCAGACAGCAATCCGGTTTCTTTCACGGTTTTAAAAAATGAAGTCGGTCCGGGTCAACAATGTTATGATAATGTTTGTCCATTGAACCCGGGTGTTTGTTGGAATCCGCCGGAAGATAATAACATTTTTTCTTGTAGGAGTAATACTACCGATGATACTACCGATTGTTATTGCTGTTGTAATCCCGTTGCCTCGCCCGATAAATGTAAATCTATTAATACGCGTTTATCCTGTAAAGCAGGCCAAACTCCTTGTACTGGCGCGAGCCGCGGCCTTTGTTGCGGTTGTCAAAAAGATAGTGATTGCGGCGTCAATATGGGTTGCGGTATGAAAGAGCAAGATATAAAATGTTGTTACTGGAAGCCAACTTGGCTGATAACTTATCATTCTTGCGGAGGCTGGCTCGCTACTGCTGATGGTGTGCCATTGAACACCGCTAATATGTTAGTTTTTGGTGGTAAAATGGATCTTGCTACTCTCAACAATGACAACATAAAAGTTTCTTACGACGGTTCTTGCTCGCCGGCGGATGACGGCGAGATTATAAATAGCAGATGTTATATCCACGGGACCATTACTCATAGGGAAGATGATACAAGGTCTTTTGCGTATTTTTTTCCTAAATCTTGTCGCTTAAAAACTAGCACTAAATATAAAATTGAAATTGTCGTGGCTGAAAATGGCGAAGGTGTAACTTCCGAAAAAGGGGTGGCCATGGGTGTTTCGGCGATTACTCCTTCTTGCGGTTGGACAAACACCAAAAAGTGCCAGAGCCAGAGTTTTACAACTTCTGCTGATGTTAATAATTTATGCAATATCAATTCTGTTGAGGTTCAGCCGAGCTCTAAAACAGTAAGCGAGGTTGGAGTTAATGTTGATTATTATGCTTACGCTAAAGATTCGGCCGGCAACGCCATCTGCGTTAATAATTTTACTTGGAGTTCCGGCGATAGTATCGTAGCAACAGTTGTTGCTTCGGCTGATCCAAAAATTGGCGTTGCCACCTCTAAGAGTAAGGGCGAGACGACTGTAATCGCCTCGACTTCAGGCAAGGTTTGTGTTCAGACTCCAGAAGAGAATCGCACCTGCGGTAAAATTAAGGTTGATTTGGGCGGTCCCCGGGTTATTGAAAATCAGGATTGCTCTGATTGTTCATTAGGCGGGCCATCGCCATCGCCCTGGAAATCTTCAACTGACGCCTGTATAAACGCTCTTGTAGTTGCAAAATTTGATCGTGCGATGAATGTCACTACCTTGAATTCAGATAATATTAAATTATTTAAATGTACGGGAACCACAGATGTTCCGATATGCGCCGAAGCCAATCTTTCGCCAGTGAATATTTCCATTAGTTCCGACAAAAAAGGATTTTATCTGCAGTTTTTAGATATAGATACGCTAGAACCTCTCAAACCCAAAGCTTTAGAACCAAACACAATTTATAAAGTATTACTTAAAAGCGGGGATACGGGCATTAAAGATTCCAATGGTTATCAATTAGACGGAAATCGCAATAATCTTAGCGATGGTACTCCAAAAGATGATTATGTTTGGTATTTTAAGACTAAATCCGGAACAGATCCTTGTTTGCTCAATAAAGTTTGTGTAAATCCTCACGAGGCGCAAATCACGCCGCCCACCCCGCCCATCACCCAGGAATTTAAAGGCGAAGTAATAACCACTAA
>JBBTUI010000102.1:0-10081 GCA_038063835.1 Patescibacteria group bacterium
CCACAATCCAGGCCGTAAAAATTATAACAATGCCCAGGAAAGTATATTTTATAACATCTTTGCCTTTTTTGATTTGACTCTCGTTGCCGCCGGAAGTCATCCATAAAATACCGCCGAAGATCAACATCAGAAGCGCGACCACGCCAACATATTTTAAAATCAAGTCGGAGATGTAAATAAAAAGCTTCAAAGCGTCGGTTAAAGTGCATTCGCCGCAGCAAACACACTTTGGACTTTTGATCAGTCCGCCTGTTTCACAGTCTACGATATTTTTACTTTTTTCACATTTAACTTGTTCAGCAAAAACAAATAAAGGAAAAACTATCAGTCCTGTTAAAAAAACGGCGATGATGATAGTTTTTAATTTTTTATTATTATACATATGCATAGAATTATCAACGAATTTACAAATCCTTTACAAATTTACGAATTAAAAATTAAAAACTAATAATTTAAAGATTTCATATTCTACTTTCTAATATGTCTGATTAACTTGCTGAGCGCAAAACTCAATGGCTTCTTTAATGCTCTTTTTGCCGGACAGAATATTATTAATCATCTGCTTAAACGCTTTTTCTACGGTCAGATAATCCTTGCCCAAATACCATGATTTGGCGGTTAAAATCTCATCCACGAAAGGAGCCAAATCCAGATCTTCCCGCTGAGTTTTAATTAAAGCCCGGTGGGCGGTAGGATGTTTCGCCCGATCAAGATAAGATTTTACATTTAAAGGATCGCTCATAAAAAGAAGAAAATTCCATGCTTCATTCGGATAAGCTGTTTTCTTGGAAACGGCTTCAACCCAATAATTGGCGTAATTAATCTCTTTGATTGAGCCTTCAATTTGCGGCATTTTGGCAATGTCAAAATTTAATTTTGGCGCTCTCGTTCTGACTATATCCAAATAACTTGGGTCGCCGATAAAAAACGCGGTTTTGCCCTGAATAAACATTTCTAAAGCATCAGGCATCTCTTTGTTCCAAGAATAAGTTTCTTTGGTCGGATTGGAAAAATCCGTATAAAAACGCAATGCTTCTTCCCCGGGATAATAATTCTGGTCTATTAAAGAAGGCCTGTTTATGGCCGTGCCAAGACCGGAAGGATTAATCATTTGAGTTTCATTCTGCAACATTAACAAAGAAAGAATATCCGCGCTATTGGGTATATTATCAGCCATGCCCATCGCCACGCCTGATTGAATTATATTCCCGCTCCGATCTTTTATAGTGGTTAATCTGACATCTTCAACAAACTCCTGCCAAGTTTTTGGCGGCTCTACGATTTTCGCGTTATTCAAAAGATCACGATTATAATAAAGAGCTAAAACGTCAAGCGATAAAGGAATTCCTAAAAGCTTATTTTGGCGATATACATCCTGAAAAACGGTATCAACATAATTTTCTCTAAATTCGCGAGTCGTGGGAATTTTCTTCGTTTCCAAAACAACTTTATACTCTTTCTTAATGGTGCCGGTCAAAACTTGGCGGCCGACAGTAATTTCCTGGGGCATAGGCAAAATTTTGGTTTCGTATTTCCCAAGCCAAGTATTCGGAGTAGAAAAAATATCCGGCCCCCGATCTTCGGCCCAAGCTTCTAAAAGAGCCATCTCGTATTCTTCCGGCCGAAATTGGCGATAATTGATATTGACGTGGCTATAAATTTTGCGGAAGGCGAAAATGATATCGCTAAAACTATCAGGTCCGTCGTTAACGCGCCAATAATTCAAGGTAATAGGTTTAACTTTATTGACTATCTTTCCGGATTGAGGGAAAAGCTTGCACTGAAAACCGCTTACCAATAAAACGCCGCCTAATAAAATTAATAAAATTATTTTTGATTTTTTCATTAGTTAATTATAAAGCTTATAGACAAGTCGTCAAGTTTAAATTTTAATCAAAATAACTGAGGCGACCTTATCTTTCGCCTCTTTGAAACGCATTAATCGCACGCCTTGAGTGGCCCGGCCGGAAAGCGAAACGCTTTTTAGCGGCAACCGGATAATCTGTCCGAGTTGCGACACAATCAACAGATCTTCTTCAAAAGTTTCTTGTTTGATTTTTTCGTCAATAAACATACCAGATACCAATTTTCCGGTTTTGGAAGTAATTTTGGCGGTTTTGGTGCCGCTTCCCCCGCGTCGCTGCAAACGATACTGCGAAACTGGCGTTTGTTTCCCGAAACCCGATTCACCAACCACTAAAATGCGGCCGGTGGAAGAAGTTTTAACCGGCAACAAATCCATACCTACCACTTGATCGCCTGCTTTGAGGCGCAAACCCTTAACGCCGGCGGCGGCGCGACCCATCGGCCTTAAATCTTTATCTTTAAACCTTAAAGATTGGCCATTGGCCGTAATTAAAATTACTTCTTGTCCAGCCTCCGCCAATTTCACCCAATTCAGGATATCGTCATTTTTTAATTTTATGGCTATCAAGCCGGAGCGGCGAACATTCGCAAACTCGGCAATTGACACTCTTTTAATAATACCCTGCTCGGTTACCATAATTAAATATTTTTGCTCTTTGGAAGTTTTAGATGAAATATCTAAAGGCAAAACAGCGGAAATCTTCTCGGCGGTTTCAATCTGCAAAAAATTAACAATCGCCCGTCCCCCGGCTACGCGCGAACCCACAGGCACATCATAAGCTTTTAGATTAAATACTCGTCCTTTAGTGGTAAAAAATAACAAATCAGTATGCGTATTAGTCATAATCAATTTCTCAACCAAATCTTCTTCTTTGGTTTCCAAGCCGATAACTCCTTTGCCGCCGCGACCCTGGGTTTTAAAAGTATCCGGGTTTATTCTCTTTATATAACCGTCTCGGGTAATAATAACCAGAGTAGGTTCGTTTGGTATTAAGTCTTCCTGTTTAAATTCAACAATGGAGCCGACAACAATTTGCGTCTTGCGTTCATCTCCGTATTTTTCGGAAATCAAACTAAGTTCGCTCTTAACAACTTTCAAAATATTCTTTGTACTAAAGAGAATCTCTTCTAATTCTTTTTGCGCGGCTAATTTCTCTTTAAGTTCTGTCTCTATTTTTTCTCTTTCCAAGCCGGCTAATTGTTGAAGCTTAATGTCTAAAATTGCGTTAGCTTGGACTTCAGATAATTTAAATTTATTTATCAAATTTATCTTAGCGTCATCGCGATTTTTGGATTTTTTAATGGTTTTAATAATTTCATCAATATGATCAAGAGCGGTTTTTAATCCTTTTAAAATATGGATTCTTTCTTTGACTTTTTCTAAATCGTATTCGGCGCGGCGGCGGACAACTAATTGATGATGTTTAATGTATTCTTCTAAAACAGATTTTATATTTAAAAGCCGCGGCTGCAAACCGTCAACTAAGGCTACCATATTAATATGAAAAGTCGTTTGCAATTCGGTCATTTTAAATAACTGATTTAAAACCTTTTGCGGATAACTATTCTTTTTGAGTTCAATGACGATCCTGATTCCTTCTCGATCCGACTCATCTCTAATATCGCGGATGTCTTCCAATTTTTTATCGCGCGTTAATTCAGCGATCTTTTCCAATAAGGTTGATTTATTGACTCGAAAGGGTATCTCGGAAACAATAAATTGAAATTGGCCATCAACGGGTTCAATAATATCGGTTTTTGCCCGAATCACCACCGGACCCCTGCCTAAGGCATAAGCCTGTTTTATTTGCGCCGGTTCAAAAATCAAGCCACCAGTGGGAAAATCCGGGCCTTTAATAAAATTAGTTAACTCGTCCACGTCAGCGCTCGGATGATCAACAAGATGACAGGTGGCGGCGCAAATCTCTTTCAAATTATGCGGCGGGATATTCGTGGCCATACCGACCGCGATGCCCAAAGTGCCATTTAATAAAAGATTGGGAAATTTAGTGGGCAAAACCAACGGCTCTTTGAGCGCGCCATCATAGTTGGGCACAAAATCAACCACATTCTTATCAATATCGGTTAAAAGTTCTTCGGCTAATTTATTCAATTTGGCTTCGGTATAACGCATAGCCGCCGGGGAATCTCCGTCAATTGAACCGAAATTTCCTTGGCCCCAAATCAAAGGATAGCGCATGGAAAAATCTTGCGCCATATGCGCCATTGCGTCATAAACCGAGAGATCGCCGTGCGGATGAAATTTGCCCAAAACTTCACCAACAACCATAGCCGACTTCCTGAATTTTCCTCCGGAACGCAAACCTAATCGCCACATAGCGTATAAAATGCGGCGGTGCACCGGCTTTAATCCGTCTCGCACATCCGGCAAAGCTCGTTGGACGATAACCGACATAGCGTAATCCAAATAAGAATTTTGAACTTCTTGTTCAAGCGAACAAATTTTAACGTCTTGACGAGCAAGCGAAATATCAATTGAATCCCTCCTTAAAGATTTTTCTTCTTTGGTCCGAGGTTTATTTTCTGGTTTAATTTTTGGGTTTTTCTTTTTTACCCCGTTAGATAATTTTTTGTATAACTTCATATTTTTATTGTTCCCCTATATATAATATTTGCTAAAAATAACTTTTGCTTGTTCTGTTAAATATCTAACGGGGTGAATTATTTTGTTTTAAAATTTCTAACGGGGCGAGATTTTTATCATCTATTTTACTTTCTGTCGCCGGCGCCCCCAAGTTATTTTTTGGTTTATTCAGTTCGGGAAAATTTTCAAAACTTTTGTGGAAAATCCGCAGCAAAGCATCTTCTTTTTTCAAATTTCTCTGCGCGAATGATTTAAAATTAAATAACCATATAATAAAAATCAAAGCAACGATGCCTATGGAGATAAAAATAATTTTTTGGTTCGGTGATAATTGAATTTTAGCCATAATTCATAATTCGTAATTTGTATTTTAAGATGGATTCAGGACAATAATCGCCATTTCTTTGCCCTCCAAGTCTTTGACGGTAATCCGGGCTTTATCCAAAACTTCCGGATTTTTTAATCCCATTTCGCGATAAAATTTATCAATTGACTCTGCTTCTATTTTTAGTCCTGGAATTTTATAACAAGACGGAATAATAATTTTTGGTTCAATGTCTCTAATTAATTTAGCCGCCTGTTCGGGCGCCAAAACACTTTTCTTGTTCCCTACCGGCGCCAACAGAACATCCACGTCGTCAAGTTTCTCAATAGTGTTTTCATCGAGTATATTTTTTAATTCACCCAAGACCCCTATCTTCACGCCGTCCATTTCTAAAAGATAAACGGCGTGGGTTTCATTAAGTTTAATGCCGTAGATAAAATTATTTTTAATTTCGTATTCGCCGGGCGAAGAAATTAAAAACGCGCCTCCTTTAAAATCTTTTTTTGCCTGACTGATATCCGAACTTTCGGTCAGCAAAACAATGTCTGATTTAAAATTCGGACCGCGTAAACCGGCCTTACGAGGACTATAAGGATCAACGACTATGGTCGTATCGCCTGATTGAAGTTTAAAACCCGCTTGTCCGTACCAATAAATATACATAATAAAAAAATTAAAAGTCAAAAATTATTAAAAGCAAAGTTAATACTCTAAATTATACCACACAATTCGCGTTTTTACAAGCGAAATACACAAAAAATTAAATACTTATGAACTTGACAAATAGGCCAAAAAATGACATAATTAAAACAATTAATAAGATCTTTAAAAACACCCCAGTTAAATCCGGCTTCGTCGGTGCGGAGCAATTTAACGGGGTAAATCAAAAAGGAGAATCAGCCATGCTTGAAAAGTTTCTAAGCTGGCTGATAAGCCAGCGACGGGCCGTCCAACTTTTGATCGGCTCGGCCATGAGGATTAATCCGGCAGTCGCCCTATTATTGCTTGCCTCGCTGATTTTAGCTATCTTTGATGGCCTTGCTACTTACATCGAAATTTCAAAGGATTTAGTCCCTGCTGAGTTCAATCTCTGGCCGGCCTTTATCCAGGCGAAGTATGGTTTAGAAAATTGGTTGGTATTGCATATCGCTCTTTTCACGGTCTTTGCGGTAATGCTTACTGTCGCTCTCTGGAAAAAATACCGTTGGCCAATCTATTTCTGGTTTATCGTTGAGATATTCTTGTTGATAATCCATATCCGAATTTTAACTTGGAGGTTCTAAAATGAGAAAATTTCTGATCTATCTAGCGCTAGAGTTTGCTATTGTTCTCCTGGGATTCGCGGCTTTGGGCAACATCCCGCTGATCTTAAACGGTCCGGGCCGATATTTCTCTACACCTGAAATAGTAGTGGAAAACTACTGGCAAGGCGTTAAATCGCAAAATCTGCTCCAGCAAGCGATTTCTTTAAAAGATATTCGCTTGATGGATATTTACGCCTGCGCCCAACAGATGATGCCATCTTCGGTGGTGGTCGACAGCATCAGAATGGTTTCCTCGGAGCCTGTGACCGAGAATATCGTAAAGATCAAATATCGCGTTTTTCTCGCTTCGGGAAAGGGTAAATCTTTCGGCTCCGGCGATCTGGTTATTTTCGATCCATATTTCGGCTGGCGCATTCTTGCGCCGTCAAACTAATCCCCAAACAATCCCGATGACCCAATAAAAAGTCATCGGGATTTTTCTTTTATCTAAATTGTGTTAAAGTAAAACCTGAATCTCAAAACTTGGAGCGTGGAGCGTGGAGCGAAAAAGCAGAAAATAGTAAGTAGTAAGTAGAAAATAGAATTAAAACAGAAAACAAAAAATAGAAAACGAATGAAGCGGAGAGCATGGAGCGTGAAACTTGGAGCTTGAAATTTATTTTTTAAAATTTTAAATTTTGATTTGTCATTTTACATTTTGATTTTTGATTTTTGATTTCTAATCCATGAGTATTTTTTCTAAACAACCCAAAGGCTGGCGCGTCCATTCTCTTAAACGCCGAAAGATTTTAAAAAAGCGCCCCAAAATAAAAAAGAGCGGCATTCTGGCTGTTATAGTTTTTATTTTTTTAATCAGCAGTATCTTTTTTATAATAACCATCGGCTCAATTAGCCGCAACCTGCCCACGCCGGATAAATTATTGGAGCGGCAAGTGCCGCAAAGCACCAAAATTTACGACCGCACGGGAAAAAATTTGCTTTATGAGTTCTTCGCGGCCGAACGCCGCACTATTATTCCCTTAAAAGATATTCCGCGAGACCTGATTAACGCCGCGCTTGTCGTGGAAGACCGCGATTTTTATAAGCACCAGGGATTTAATTGGAGGGGTATTACGCGCGCGATTTTGATGAATATTTTAAATTTGGGAAAAGTTCAGGGCGGTTCAACTATTACTCAGCAATTTATAAAAAACGCCCTTTTAACAAACGAAAAAAGCTATATTCGCAAAATCAAAGAGTTGATTTTAGCTTATCAAATAGAAAAGAAATTTTCTAAAGATGAAATCCTGCAAATGTATTTTAATGAAATTCCTTATGGCGCCAACGCTTACGGCGCGGAAGCAGCCAGTAAATTATATTTTGGCAAATCAGCGCGGGATTTAACCTTAGATGAAAGCGCGTTATTGGCCGCTTTACCCAAAGCGCCGAGCTATTATTCCCCTTACGGCAAGCATCTTCAAGAGCTTGTACAGCGAAAAAATTGGATTTTAAGCGCTATGGCCGAACTTGGCTATCTCGACGAAAAAAAAGCCCAAGCCGCGAAAGATATTGATACTTTAAAAAAGATTATCCCTCGGCGCGAAAATATCGTCGCGCCTCATTTTGTTATGTATGTCCGCGATTTATTATATAAAAAATATGGAGAAGACAATGTTACTGGGGGCGGCTTAAAGGTCATTGCCTCGATTGATTTAGAAAAACAAAAAATCGCCGAAGAAGAAATTACCAAGCAAGCGGAAATTAATGAAAAAAATTATAACGCCTCTAACGCGGCGCTTATAGCCATAAACGCCAAAACCGGAGAAATTTTGGCCATGGTCGGTTCTAAAGATTATTTCGGAAAACCCAGCCCCGAAGGATGCCAGCCGGGAGTCAATTGCCGTTTTGATCCCAACGTCAATGTTGCTACAAGTCCGCGCCAACCAGGCTCTTCTTTTAAACCGATCGTCTACTCCGCCGCTTTTCAAAAAGGTTATACGCCGGACACGATTCTGTTTGACGTGGAAACCAACTTTGGACCATCCGGGCCGGGCAAAGATTATATCCCGCATAATTATGACGCCAAAGAGCGCGGACCAGTCACTATTCGCCAAGCTCTGGCCGGCTCGCTTAATATTCCCGCGGTTAAAACGATTTATTTAGCCGGCGTTAATAATGTAATTAATCTAGCTCAAAAATTCGGTTATACCACGCTCACCGATCCTTCTCGTTTTGGTTTATCTTTGGTTTTAGGCGGGGCCGAAGTAAAACTATTAGAACATACAATGGCTTTTGGCTCGTTAGCGCGCGAAGGCAAAAAAATTAACGCAATTGCCATTTTAAAAGTGGAAGATAGCAACGGGAAAACTCTGGAAGAATTTAAGTCGCGGAATATTTCTGAAGAAGAGATTATTCCAGCGCAAGTTGCCAGACAAATTACCGATATTTTGAGCGACAATCAAACGCGCGCCTTTATTTTCGGCGCTAATTCCCTTTTAATTTTACCGGATCGCCCGGTGGCCGCTAAAACGGGCACCACCAATGACTGGCGCGATGGCTGGACAATCGGCTATACGCCTTCTTTGGTGTGCGGCGTATGGGTAGGCAATAGTGATAATGCCGCGATGAAATTTAAGTCAGACGGCGTGATTGTAGCCGCGCCTATTTGGCATAATTTTATGAATCGCGCTTTAATCAATACTCCTATAGAAAGATTTAACGCGCCGGCGCCGGTTATCACCGATAAGCCCGTTCTCAACGGCCAGGCAGGAGAAATGACAATAAAAATTGACAAAGCTACGAACAAATTAGCCACTATCCTAACGCCCGAATCTTACATTATAGAAAAAAAATACCGTACTTGGCATGAAATACTTTATTATCTTGATAAAGACAACCCCTTGGGTCAACCGCCGGAACATCCGGAAAATGATCCGCAATTTAACCGCTGGGAAGAAGGCGTAAAAAAATGGATGAGTAAAAATAAATTAAGCAACGAGATGCCGCCGACCCAATATGACGATCTCCATGTTCCGGAAAATCAACCGATGGTCAATATAATTTCTCCCAACAAAGATGAATGGATTAACAGCGAACTAATGATCGTAAATATTTCGGCTAACGCGCCGCGCGGCGTATCTCGTCTTGAATGTTTCGTTGATGAAAAATTGGCGGATAGTAATTATTCTCCAAATTTAAATTGCGAGATTAATACAACTGGTCTAAATTACGGCGAACACACGCTTAAAGCTATCGCTTATGATAACATTGATAATAGTGGAAGCGCTTCAATCAAATTCAACATAAGCAACCAAGCCCCACAAAAAATAATCTGGCTGAATCCGCAAAATAATCAAATTATTTATCGCGAGAATTTTCCTTTGAATATTTCTATTTTAACTCCGGCGATTTCTATTGATTCCATTAGCTTTAAACTTATAAATCCTTTAGGCGAAGAAAGCGCTATTGCCGATATAAATAGTCCAAATCGCAGCGGAAAATTTACGCTTAATTGGCAAGGCGGGCCTAACGGAAATTATAAATTAAAAATTGAAGCCTTGGATACGGATAACCATGCTATTCCCGCGGACGAGATTAATATTGAAATAAAATAGAATCCAAGAATTATGAATTATGGATAAAAAAAGGACACAGATTGTTTCTGTGTCCTTTGTGCTGATAATGGCAATGATTAATGTGCCAGTTTTGGGAGTTCTAGCCGAAGATGTTGAAGAGGATGCCGACAGCGCTGACGACGATAGCACCAACGATAGCGCCAATGACGACGACCTCGATGCCGGACAAGGCCCCGATCAAGGCCCCAAAGATGGCGCCGGTTATGACGCCAAGGATGACGATAACGACTTTACTCATGGAGGTATCTCCTTTGGTTGTTTGTTATTATTAAAGATCTTATCAACTATTTATATTAAAATTATAGCATATTTTTGCCTTTTTGTCAACCCCATGTACGAGATGAGTATGAAGGGAACAGTTGATGATATTTTTGAGCATACTCGATCGGCGCTAAATTGTCCAGCG
>JBBTUI010000103.1:0-1336 GCA_038063835.1 Patescibacteria group bacterium
TTGTATACTGCGCGGCGATAAGCCTTTTTCCTGGTCTTTCTTGCCAGCGCGATCGTGGCGAACAAAAAGATAGGGGCAGGTGTCGCTTCGTTCAGCCAAATATTTTTTAAGCCAATATTTAGCCTGATTAGAAAGAAAAACTACCCGCCACTTATTGCCCTTGCCGCGCACCGAGAATTCATCTTTATCTAAATTAACATCTTCAATTTTTAAACCGGATAATTCAGAGACGCGCGTACCGGTAGAAAATAGCAATTCAATAAGAGCTTTATCGCGAGTTTTAATAATTTCCGGTTCCTTGCTGTCTAAAGGGGCTTGGAGAAAATTCTCCAGTTCTTTGCCTTCTAAAAAGAAAATTTGTCGTTCGCCTGTTTTGGCAAGTTCAATTTTTTCCGGCGCGAGAGCCGGAATGTCGTTTTTGGCCAGCCAACGCAAAAAGGTGCGCAAAGCGATAAGGTGATAGTTTTGAGTGGCTGGACTAATAAATCCGCCGCGTGGATTATTTTTGCGTGACAACCAAAGGCGAAATTGGCGAATTTTATCTATAGTAATTTCTTGGGGCTTGGTAATCTGCGCCCAGTCAAAAAATCTTTTTAAATAAAAACTGTAATTGCGGCTGGTTAATTGGGAGCGCCCCTTTTCAATTTCCATATATTCAAGAAATTCCGTGAGTAATTGTGATAGATTTTTAGCCATAATTATTTATGAGAAATATTTTGTGATGCGAGATAATATTTTGCGGATAGTTGTTTGTTCGCGTAAAATATTTTTAACTTATACGACACTCTTAGCGTTCGCATAAGTTTTATTATACGACACATGGCTCGGATAGTCAATTAAATTAAATCTTTACCCCGTTAGAGATTTGAAGTAAATATATTTAGAAAATTAATGAGAGCCGTCCGTCAGCTGGCGGAGGCGACTTTGCCTTAGATGGGCGACAAAAGATAGTCTCGACTGAATCTCTAATGGGGTTGACTTTTCCGTCAAAATATGCTACAATTTAATATAGAGAATAAGATCTTTAAAATTTTTGCCTCATTATGGGGCAAACCGTAGTCCTGCGGTATAGGACAAATATCAAAAGGAGGAAACTGGCCATGAGTAAAAAAGAAATGGTCGGTAGTATGTCGGAATGGTCCGGCGTACTCAAGGATTTCTTCCGTCAAATCAATGACGGGAGCAAAACCCTCAGACAGGTACAACTTTTCCTGGAGAACAAGAACCCGTTCAGCGAACAGATCGTCGGCGCTGCGACCCTAGGCATTAGGTCTATCCAGTTCTCCCGCTTAATCCAGCTTGGCTATGCTAAAGCCGCCGGCCTCTCCAACGAGGC
>JBBTUI010000104.1:0-6924 GCA_038063835.1 Patescibacteria group bacterium
GCGCTTACAATTTCAATGTTCTTGAGATTATTTTCCTTGATATTCTGTTCTAAAATTTTTAGATTATCCGCTTCCGGTTCAACGGCAAAAATTTTGGCCTGCTCATTTAAGGCCCGGCAATATAAACTGAAAAGTCCGATATGGCTGCCCACATCCAGAATCGGGTTCTTGGCATTGATAATTTGTTCTTCAGCCCTACGATATTCTTTAAACTTAAAAATTTCGTTAAAAACGCTCTGGTCAATTTGATCGCGCAAATAAACTTGCCAAGAATGATTATTAAATTTAAGAAAAGTTTTTTGCATTTTTATATCATACACAAGATTTATCAAAATAAATAGCGGATGAATAATTCATCTACTTTTAGAGTTTCGTTAACGATCTTTGTTTCTCCTCTTTATATAATTATATTTCGAAAATTTTCTTAATAATTTTTTCTTCTCGGTAAAATTCCAGCTGGTCGCCGATTTCCAGACTGACTCTTGAATCAATACGCATACCGCATTCACAACCGGCTCGGGCATTTTGCACATCAAGTTTATTAACTTGCAATTGAACTAAACGGCCTTCGCCCATTAACTGCCCTTGTCGCCAAATTCTCACCTTAACTCCTTTCTCTACTTCGCCCTCAATCACTCGGCCGCCCAAAATAATCTGGTTGCCGCCTTTTTTAAATAAAGCCAGAACTTCAATTTTGCCCAAATAAACTTCTTTGATTTCCGGTTTAACTAATTTATTCATTTCCGCTTTTACCTCATCAATTAATTCATAAATAACTTTAAATGTTTTTGGCGTTAAGTCGACCGTATCGGCTAATTTAGCCGCGGCGGAACTAATTCCAACATTAAAACCCACCAACCAAGCATTAGAAACATTCGCTCTTTCCGCATCTGATTCGTTAATATCGCCCAAACCTCTTTTGACGATTTCTATTTTTATCTCTGGCGTACTTAAATCGGTCAAAGCTTTGACCACTGCTTCAAGCGAGCCCAAAACATCAGCGCGGATCACCACATTAAATACCGCTTCTTGTTTTTCTTTATCGGCGCTTGTTTCGTCTATGCTCATTCTTTTATAACCCTGGCGTTCTAATAATTTGGAGCGCGTTTTTATCTCTTTAGAATTATTCACCACTTCCATAATCTCGCCCACGACAGGCACTGATTTCAAGCCGCTAATCTGAACTGGCGCGCCCGGACCAGCGCTTTCAATTAATTCCCCTTGATGATTTTTCATTGTTCTAACGCGTCCATAAACGCGGTTGAAAAAAACATAATCATGATTATGCAAAATGCCGGCTTGAATAAGAATAGTGGCGACTCGGCCTTCGCCTTTGTCCAAATGACTTTCAATCACCGTGCCAACCGCTGGTCGATTAATCTCGCACATCAATTTATCTTTCTCCATGTCGGAAACTAAAACAATCATTTCTAATAAATCATTAATGCCTTGTTTGGCGCGCGCGGATACCGGCACGCAAATAGTTTTTCCGCCCCAATCCTCCGGCGCTAAATTAATTTCCGCTAAACCTTTTTTAACGCGGTCAATGTCCGCGTCCGGTTTATCAATTTTGTTAATCGCCACAATAAAAGGCAATCCGGCTTCTTGAATAACTTTAATAGATTCAATAGTTTGGGGCTGAACCTTGTCGTCCGCGGCAATAACCAAAACAGCGATATCAGCAATCTGTCCGCCGCGAGAACGCATTTCATTAAAAGCCGCGTGTCCCGGCGTATCAATAAAAGTGATTAGTCTTTCTTCGTTTTTAACTTTTATTGAGACCTGATAAGCGCCGATGTGCTGGGTAATGGCTCCGGCTTCTTTGGCCGCCACATTAGTTTCACGAATCGCGTCTAATAAAGAAGTTTTTCCGTGATCAACGTGTCCCAAAACCACCACCACCGGCGGGCGCAAAAATAAATTTTTATTATCCTTGTCTATAACTCCCAACAAGCTTTCTAATTTTTCCTTGTGGGAAATACTTTTATCCTCTCCACCGCCTTCTTTCAAAACCGCCTGATAACCAAAATGTTCAACAACGATCGCGGCAATTTCAAAATCCAAATTATCATTGATACTGGCCATCACGCCGTTTTTTATTAATTCGTGGATCAACTTAACCACTGAAATCTTTAATTGTTCCGCCAAGCGGCTTACCGTAATAATCTTAGACAAATTAATGATATTCTTGTCTTCTATTTTTTCCTCTTGCTCTTGCGTTTGTTGCGCCTCTGATTTAGCCGTAAATTTGGCCCTTAATTTTTCCAGGGTTTCCATCTCACGCCACTTAACCATCGCTTTTTCCGCTTGTTCGTCCGGGATTTGAATGGCTTTTAAGCCAATATCAAAGCCGAGAGAAGGCAGTTTCTCTTTCAGTTCATTAGTCGTAATTTTTAAACGTCTAGCCAATTCGCTAATATTCATAAATTTATACTGCAAATGGATTAAAATTTATTAGCTAATACATTTTAGAGTTTTATGCGGCGTTTGTCAAACCAGGTAGTAGAAATTCGATGCTTCTTGGAGTGCGATTTATATTAAAACCCCCTTGAAGTAAATATTAATTATTTTATCAAAATGGACTAACTATTATATCGAAGCGAAAAGAGCACTATCGAATTTTCCCCGCCTGCCTACGCCTATCCATTTTTTGTTAAGATTAGACAAATTTTTACCACTGACATTCTTTTTTATACTATTGCACGACAACGGCATGGGCGGGCAGGACTACCTGGCAAATCACGCCCATTTTACTTGACCCCGTTAGAGATTCAGCCGAGATGTTTTTATGAATTGTCCAGAGGCGAAGCCGCCTTACGGCTCTTATCGACCTTCTAAATATATTCAATCTTAAATCTCTAACAGGGGTTGACGAAAAAAATAGTTCCGTTAAACTTGATTCATCTAATTAATTAAGTAATCTAATTAAGTAATCATGGACTATTTGACAATGGACGAGTTATTAAATAACAAAGAATATGAAACTGCTTTATCTCTGCCGAAAGAAGGAGATTTAGTGGAAGGCGCGGTGATTAAAATCGGCCGCAACGAAATATATCTGGATATTGACGGCATAAAGACCGGCGTTATCCGCGGACCGGAACTGCAAGACGAATTAGACGAATATACCAACTTAAAAATCGGCGACACAGTTTCCGCTACAATCATTGAACAGGAAAACGAAAAAGGTTTAATGGAATTATCTTTCCGTCGAGCCGGCCACAAAAAAGCTTGGCAAAAACTTCAAGACTTTATGGCCAAAAACGAAAGCGTTGACGTAAAAGTTTTAGATGCTAACGCCGGCGGCCTAATCATTCAGTTAGGCAAGATCAATGGTTTTTTGCCTACTTCCCAATTAAATCCTGATCATTATCCGTTAGTAGAAAGCGGCGACAAAACAAAAATCGTCGAACTTTTAAAGAAATTTGTTGGATGTCAATTGTCGGTCAAAATCATCGGTTTAGATGAAAATGAAGACAAACTCATTGTTTCCGAAAAGGAATTAAGCAAAGACAAAAACATTTCCGACAAGTATAAAATCGGCGATGATATTGAAGGTGAAATATGCGGTTTAGCCAATTTCGGCGCTTTTATTAAGTTTGACAATCAGGAGGGGTTAGTGCATATTTCGGAAATCGCTTGGCGAAGATTGGATCATCCTACGGATGTCTTAAAAATTGGCAACAAAATTAAAGCGCAAATCATCGGCGTTGAAAACGGCAAATTCTCGCTTTCAATGAAAAAATTAATGACCGACCCATGGAAGATAATCAACGAAAAATATAAAGTCGGCGATATAGTGGAAGGTAAAATCCTGAAAGTCAATCCTTTTGGCCTATTTGTCGAGCTTGATCCGGAAATCCATGGCTTGGCTCATATTTCCGAAATTTCCGAAGAACAGATCGGCAACCTTACCGAGATGTTCAAATCCGGAGATATCCAAAAATTCAAAATCATCTCCATTGAACCTGACGATCACCGCCTCGGCTTGAGCCTTAAATCTCCTAAAAACAACTAATTAAAATTTTCTATATAAAAATTTGATGCGCAATAATATCGTAAAAAATATTTTAATTTTTTTGCTGGTCTTTTTGATTATTAGCGGAGTTTTTAGTTTACTCAAAACGCCCGACAACAAACCGGAGAAAATCTCTTTCAACCAATTAATTGCCGAGATTAACGGCGAACAAATAAAAAATATTTCCGTTTCTGATAATCGTATTGATATCACCCTAAACGACGAAAAAAAACAATTCACCTACAAAGAATCGTCCGAGGGCTTAACTACCATCTTCAAAAATTATAATCTTGACGCGGAAAAATTAAACAAAATCAATTTGCAAATTGAAAATACCTCTAAAGGAATTTGGTTGTCTGTCGTTTTGGCGATTCTGCCGTTTATTTTGATTATTGCCTTCTTGTTTTTTATGACTCGGCAACTAAGAGGCGCGGGCAATCAAGTTTTTAGGTTCGGCGAAAGCCAGGCCAGAGAAATCTCAACCGAAGACAAAAAAAAGAAATTAACTTTTAAAAATGTGGCGGGTGTTAAGGAAGCAAAACAAGAATTGCAAGAAATCGTAGAATTCCTAAAGCATCCCAAAAAATTTATTGTTCTGGGCGCGAAAATACCCAAAGGCGTTTTGTTAGTCGGACAACCGGGCACCGGCAAAACCTTGCTGGCTCGCGCGACAGCCGGCGAAGCTAATGTTCCTTTTTTTCATATATCCGGATCGGAATTCGTAGAAATGTTCGTCGGCGTCGGCGCGGCTCGCGTGCGCGATCTTTTTAAGAAAGCGAAAAAAAGTCTGCCCTGTATTATCTTTATTGACGAATTAGACGCGGTCGGCCGCCAGCGAGGAGCTGGTTTAGGCGGTTCGCACGATGAACGCGAACAAACCTTGAACCAAATTCTCGTTGAAATGGACGGCTTTGAGCCAAATTTAGGTTTAGTTATTCTCGCCGCCACTAATCGCCCTGATATTTTAGACAAAGCTTTGCTTAGACCAGGCCGTTTTGACCGATTGGTAATTCTTGATTTGCCCGACATTCGGGGTCGCGAAGAAATATTGAAAATCCACTGCCAAGGTAAGCCTTTAGCCGAAAAAGTTTCCTTGAAAAAAGTGGCAGAGCGCACGGTTGGCTTTTCCGGCGCTGATTTAGCCAATCTAACAAATGAAGCGGCTATTTTCGCCGCGCGAAAAAATAAAACACTCATTGAAGAGAGCGATCTCTTGGAAAGCATAGAAAAGGTTATTTTGGGGCCGGAAAGAAAAAGCCATATTTTATCGGAAAAAGAAAAGAAAATCGTCGCTTATCACGAAGCTGGCCACGCTTTGGTATCCCACGAACTGCCGGGCTGCGATCCGGTTCGTAAAGTTTCGATTATTTCTCGCGGTCAAGCGGCTGGCTATACCTTAAAAATGCCGGAAACCGAAAAATATCTCAGATTTAAATCTGAATACTTGGACAATTTATCGGCGCTTTTAGCCGGTTATGCCGCGGAGAGCGCGATATTCAACGATGTTACCACTGGCGCTTCTAACGATCTTCAAGAGGCGACTAAATTAGCGAAAAAACTCGTTACTGAATACGGTATGAGCGCTAAATTGGGCACTCGCACTTTCGGCTTAAAAGAAGAATTGATCTTTTTGGGCCGGGGAATTTCCGAACAAAAAGATTATAGCGAAAAAACCGCGGAAATTATTGACGGAGAGGTTTCTAATTTCATAGATTCGTGTTATAATAAAGCCAAAGAGATTATCCAGAAAAAACGAAACAAATTAGATCAAATTACCAATCTGCTTTTGGAGAAAGAAAGCTTAGAAAGCGATGAATTTGAAGCCATATTTAAAGAAGATAAAAAAATATGCTAAAACAAATTTTTAAAAAATCTTATCAAACTGCTCTCTATAATCCTCTGCTTTGGGTTTTTGGTTTTTTCTCCACGATCTTCCTCGGCAACGAAATGACGATTTTAATTAACCAAACCAATAGCACTTTAAACCTCGTTAACAATGTTTATATCAAAAACCTTTTTTCTTTCAAAGAGAATCTATCCAGTGGCCCCAATTACATTATTTTCGGTCTTTTAGTGTATTTTATTTTGGCTATTTTAGTGGCTATTTCCGCTTTCGCGCAAGCCTCTTTAATCTCCGGCATTAACAAAGAAAAAAACGCTTCTTTTAAAAACTGTGTCCAAAAGGGCGCGTCTTTCTTTTGGCTGATCTTTTTATTGAACATAATCGGCTTAATTATTATCAATGTAATTTTTGTTTTAATGGGGTCTTTGCTGATCAAAGCAACATCTTTCGAAACCAGATTATTGCCGTTGATTGTTTTCTTCTGCATTTTAATCGGTTTTTTGATTAATTTTATAATCATTTTCTTAGCAAAATTCGCCGCTTTTCATATCGTCTTGGGAAAAGATAAATTTTGGTCTTCTCTTAAAAAAGCGTCTATTTTTTTGGGCAAAAACTGGAAAGATTGCTTATTGATTATGGCCTGTATTTTAGGTTTTAGTTTTCTTTTTGGCCTAATCTTTATTATTATCTCAATGGGCGTTATTTTACCTTTCTCTATATTAGGAATTATCTCTTATTACTTCGGTTGGGGGGCATTTTTCTATGGCCTCTTAATGGTAAATTTTTGTTTAATTATGATTATGCTGTTGATTGCCATCAGTTTTTTTACTGTTTTCCAGTATAGCGTTTGGGTATATTTTTTTAAGAATAAGGTTGATTTGTAGATTTTAGAACAAGATAATAAACAGTTAAAATTAAGTGAATAAATAGTTGATAAATTCGCAAAACTTTTAAGAAAAATATAATTTCTAAAACTTATCAACAGTTTTATTAATATTATCAACTATTTTTAAAGATCTATTTAATAAAATATCAACAAGTTATTGACTCGAAAACATTGATT
>JBBTUI010000104.1:6934-9916 GCA_038063835.1 Patescibacteria group bacterium
TTGATTAATTAACGCTTAAATTGATTTTTGTAAGTTTATTAACCGTCTTACTATTACTACTACTAATTTATAAATAAATATGAAATTAATAATACTCCAAGAAAATTTATTAAAAGGATTAAATACCGTTAATCGAATCGCTAGTAGTAATAAAAGCAGTTTGCCTATTTTAAACAATATTTTATTAGAAACTCGTCAAGGCGTTTTAAATTTAATAACCACTAATCTCGAAATCGCGGTCAAATCTTCAACTCGGGCAAAAATAGAAAAAGAAGGAAAAATAACGATTCCCGCTCAGATTTTGACTAATTATGTCAATTTATTGGAAAGTGGTCCTTTAACTTTAAACTTAGAAGGAGATGAGTTAGAAATTAAAACTAAAAACAACAAAACAAAAATTAAAGGCATTTCAGCCGAGGATTTTCCAATAATTCCCGAAGTGGAAAAGAAACATAAATATATAATTCAGTCTGATCTTCTTAAAAAATCTATTGAAAGCGTAGGTTTTTGCGTCTCATCAAGCGAAACAAGAATGGAAATAAGCGGTTTGTTATTTAATTTTAATAATCCGGAAAAAGGCAAATTAACTATTATTGGAACCGACAGTTATCGTTTAGCCGAAATTCAAACAGTTTTAAATGAGAATTCTTCCGAAGACAAAATTAGCGTTATTATACCCTTAAAAACCGTTCAAGAAGTTTCTAAAAATTTAGAAGATAAAGAAGATATTGAAATTTATCTTTCAGAAAATCAGGTTTTATTCGTAAATAACGAAGATGAAATTGTTTCCCGCTTAATCAGCGGACAATTTCCCGACTATAAATCAATTATTCCCAAGAATTTCCGTTCTCGCGCCACACTCGATAGAGAATTATTTTTAAAAGCAGTTAAATTGTGCGGCTTATTTACTAAATCCGGCATTAATGATATTAATGTAAAGATTAAGGCCGACGAAAACAAAATTATTGTTTCTTCCACAAATAATCAATTAGGAGAAAATATCACAGAAATCGATTGCCAAATTTACGGCGAGGACAACGAAATTATTTTTAATTACCGCTTTCTGTTAGATGGTTTATTAACCTTAAATCAAGATGAAGTAGTTCTAGAAATGATTGATGAAAGCACGCCGGCGATTTTGAGGGCGGAAAAAGAAAAAAATTATCTTTATTTAATAATGCCGATTAAACATTAATAATAAACAAAGGTCGATAATTTCTCTTTAAAACCAAAAATTATGAATAAAGGAGAATTAATCAGCAAATTAGCTGAAAAATACGGCGCTTGTTCTAGAGCCGAAGCC
Organism: Patescibacteria group bacterium; assembly: GCA_038063835.1. Classification (GTDB taxonomy): domain Bacteria; phylum Patescibacteriota; class Patescibacteriia; order UBA2591; family UBA4787; genus UBA4787. Next base: position 8,238 of record JBBTUI010000104.1, read on the forward strand.
GAAAGAGCTTTAGACGCTTTCGTTGATATCGTCGTGGAGTCTTTGACGAAAAACGAAGAAGTAGCGATTTCCGGTTTTGGTACTTTTAGCGCGAGGGCTAGAGCCGCTCGCCAAGGCGTTAATCCTAAGACTGGCGAAAAGATCCAAATCCCAGCCATGAGATCACCCAAATTTAAAGCGGGTAAGGGATTGAAGGACGCTTTAAAAAAATAAAGGGTAATTATTGCCCTGTGTTATCTGCTCCGCCAGCTGGCGGATCGCCCGCCTAAATTTTTCAAAAAAACTTTGGCGGGTCTCGCTCGCTTGATAATAAACCGTTTTTCAGCGCTGAAAAATTGATATAAAAAGACCCTGTTTTGATAAACAGGGTCTTTTTTGTTCAAGAAATAATTATGCGGTCAATACTTTTTATTATCAAGCGAGTGAGCGAAATGAAATCTTAATTTCGTTTCCGAGTGAGCGCAGATAACACGGGGTTAAATACCCCTTATTTTTTGTATTGATGTTTTGGTTTTTCCGAAACGATACTTACAACTTTTTTCCAAACTTGTTTGCCTGTAAAACTGGGCAACTTTCTTGAGTTAAATTTTATATAACCTTCTTTAGCGGCATATAAAGTGTCGTCCTTGCCGCGCTTAACATCTTTACCCGGTTTAAATTTGGTGCCTCTTTGCCGAATAATTATTGATCCGGCATTGATATGTTGGCCGTCTTGAGCTTTAACGCCTAAACGTTGACTGTTTGAATCACGGCCCAAAGCTGTTGAGCCACCTGCTTTTTTATGCGACATACGATAATTAGAATTATGAATTAAGAATTATGAATTATGAATTATGAATTATGAATTATGAATTATGAATTATGAATTATGAATTGAAAATGTTGAAATTAAAAAGTTATTTCATTTTAAACAAATATTTTTTATTGTCAACCCCAACCATTATATTTCTTATTCTCAAGTTCTCCAGAACATTAGAATAATTAATTTATCCGCATTAAAAAAAAGATTGCTTGATTAAAAGCAATCTTTTCATTTTAGGCAGATTTTCATCTCAACGATGTCTTTAATCGGAATTTCCTTGCAACCACCGTCCCACAAGGTTTTGATGTAAGAGACCATGCCATTGAGATCGCCGACAATGAAGACCTTTTGAAGCGCGACTTTTTTGTCGTTGTCCATGTGGGTGATGGTCACCGGCACCGCGCTGCCATTTATTCTTTTGATGAGCCAGATGAAAAGTTTTCTTTTCTTGGCCTCATCTTCAGGAAAATGGCATGTGGAACATTCCTGCTGCTTGTCTTGCTGGTTATAAAGAGTCCCGCAGAATGGACAATTTATTAACATTGTACCCGCCTCCTTTGTTCCGCCAATTGGCAGATTTGTTTTTAATAAAAAGAACTTTGTTATCTTTATTTAATTATAACCATCTTTCCGATTTTGTTAAGGGGATAATTTTTGCTTCAGAAGCTGGAGGTTTTTCGTCTTGATCTTGATTTTTTTCTTTTTTCTGCTATAATAATATCAGACAACAATTTAAAACAAACTAATTTATTAAATTATGTTTGAATTTTTTAAAGAATTTACGGGTTGTCTGGGCTCGGTTATGACCCCGGAAAAAACCAAGAAACCAGAAGAAACTCTGGGTTCAGTTATAGTCCCGGAAAAACCCAAAGAAGAA
>JBBTUI010000105.1:0-3044 GCA_038063835.1 Patescibacteria group bacterium
GAGCCGTGGTGGTTACGTCTAATTTTGACGATGGCGTCGTTTGCCCGATGCCGACTCTATCATCAACTGGGTTAATAGTTAAAACATTAGTATCAAAAGTCCAAGCGCCAGTAATATTTTCAGTCGCCGCCAATCTTGGAAAAATAGTTCCGTCGGCAATATTTGCCTCTGGTATTGCGGAAGCGGTTAAATCTGTATCAAGAGTTAAGGTCTTTGAGGTAGTCCCGCCAATGATAGTAAATCCTGTGGTTAAAGCAGTTAAAGTTAAAGCATTATAGGTTTTTCCTGTTAAAGCAGAAGCAATCTTTCCATCGGCAATCGCGGTGGCGTTCCAAGTCCCTGTCCCTATCGTGCCTAAAGTAGTTATATTAGTTGTGCCTGCCCAAGTTGAAAGAGCGGTATTTTCCACATTATTCAAACTTAAGTCTGTTTTTGTCTCGGCGATAGTCCGAACGGCATAAGTATCATCAGCGGTTAATTTTATAAAAGACGGGGATACATAAGTAAGTCCCGATATGCTTGTTAAAGCGGCATCGGATGCTTGTTTATTTCCTAATTGCGTCTGTATGGCGGAAGTTACACCATTAAGATATTGAAATTCCATATTTGAAATAGAACCATCGGCAATCTTAGTGGCGTCTATGGCAGTAGGTAAATCACCTGCGGCAATACTCCCGGCGGATAAAACCCCAGCTGTGGCTTTTACATATCCAGAAAAAGCGGTTAAAGTCAAACCTGCGAATGTTGGAGTAGCGGCGACATGTATGTTTTGAGGAGCAGACAATGTGATTGAATTAGCGGCGTGGGCAATGATAACTTGATTTGTTGTGCCATTTAATGTTTTATATTCGTAAACAGTTGCTCCGTTATTCATTCCAAGCAGTTGGTTAGCAGTTCCCAGTCCTGTTAAACCTGCCAAAGAAAAAGTTCGATCGGCGGACAAACTTCCGCCACCCAACAAAGGCGCGGTGGTATTGATTATTCGCGTAGAAATAGCTGGCGCAATAACCGTACAATTATCATCTTCGGGAGCGCAAGATGGAGTTAAGGTTTCGCCCGGATTATATGGCGAAGTTGGCGGAGCCGCTTTGGCGACCGCGACAATTATCAAAACCGAAGTTAAAACAGTCAAACTGCCTCTAATAAAATTTTTTAATTTAGAATCGGACTTCTTAGAGACATTAGACCCGACATTAAAATAAGAAACCTTATTTGTCTCAATATCTCTAACTGTCCATTGATTTTTTCTTCTCATATTTTTTTCTATTTTTATATGGGGGCTATCCCAATCTCGAAAAACGCCAAAGGATTGTTGAATAAAGACTTCTCTAATTATTTTTAAAATTTGGCGCGATTTTGTTCAAAATTATAGCTTAAATCTTGAAACTTACAACCCACAACTTTATTTTTTATTTTATTTATATTATATCACATTTTAATAAAGTAATAATACAAAAAGGAGAAAACTCACCGACATCCAACTACTTATCGTAGTTTACCGCTTTTCAAATAAAACGACAAGGGTGATATGTTTTAGAAAATCATTTAACCGTGACTATCCCCGCTTTCGTAAACATTTTTTGCAAACCCCATATCAAATTTAACCAAAAAATCAAACTGTTGGCTAATGACAATTTAAAAATATTTATCTATAGAGATTGATTCTTTTTCAATAAATTTTCCCAACTTTGATCAACGTAGCGCTGAAGATGGTTAAGAATCTCTTTATTCTCTTCTTTCAGTAAATGTTTGAATCGCGCTTGGTGCTTAATAAATTCAGTAACTGGAAGTTTGTTCCGCGGAATATAATTTATTTTATAAGCGCCTTTTTCTATTTCGTATAACGGCCAATAACAAGTTTCTACAGCCAAGTGAGACAGTTCAACCGTTAAAGACGAATCGTATTTCCATCCCAAAACGCACGGCGACAAGACATTTAAGAAAGTAGGGCCGCTGGTTTCTAATGCTTTTTTCGCTTTATTATATAAATCAAGCCAATTATGAATGGTGGCTTGCGCAATATACGGCAAATTATGAGCGCAAGCAATCTTAACAATGTCTTTGCGATCCCCTTCTTTACCTTTATGGATTTCTCCTAACGGTGTTGTTGAAGTAATTGCCCCGACCGGCGTGGCCGAAGAACGCTGAATGCCGGTATTCATATAAGCTTGGTTATCATAACAAACATATAAAAAATTATCGCCGCGCTCCCAGGCTCCTGAAAGCGCCTGTAAACCGATATCATAAGTTCCTCCATCTCCGCCAAAAACCACAAATTTTATTTCTTTGTCTAACTTCTTGTTCTTTTTCAAAAAATTATAAGCCGCGATAACACCGCTCATAGTAGCCGCGGCATTTTCAAAAGCATTATGCATCCATGGTATTTGCCAAGCGGTTTGCGGATAAATTGTCGTGGTTACCTCCATGCATCCAGTCGCGTTAACCACCACAATCGGCTTGTCCGTGGCCCTTAAAATATGCCTAGCGATAATCGGAAAACCGCAGCCCCGACAAGACCGATGGCCGCTGGAAATCTTTTTTGGTTTTTGGACTAATTCTTTCAAGGTTGGCATTATGTTTAATTACAAATTACTAATTAAGAAATTATCAACGAATTTACAAATCTTTACAAATTTACGAATTAACGCTCCAGGCTTCGCACTTCACGCTCCCAGTTCATTACGAACTACTCATTGAGACCAATATATTCAATTGAATTTTCTTGTTGTTTTTGCTTGAGCAAATTCTTATAAACATCTTTGATTTGTTCAACGGTCAAATCGCGGCCGCCCAAACCATAGATGTAATTTTTTATAATGGGCATTAATTTTCGTCCATAAAGAGAATTTTTTATCTCTGCGCCCAAAGGCGGATGCGCGCCCAAGCTTTCTGCTCTATCTAAAACTCCGATAATTTTAATATTTTTTAAAACTTTGGCGATTGCTTCATAAGGAAATGGACGGAATAATCTAATTTTAATTAATCCCACCTTCAATCCTTTTTGACGCAACTCGTCAATTGCTTGGCGCGTTGTGCCCGCGGAT